>JBEKAU010000448.1:0-2955 GCA_050015755.1 Vulcanimicrobiaceae bacterium
GGTATCGCGCGCGTTCGTTCGTTCGCGGATCGACTTGCCCATAGGCGGTGAGGAACGTGGCAAGGTCGTCGTCGTCGAACAGCAGGTCGCCGACGGCGAGATCCAGCGCGGGGTCACCGAGGTGGAGATCGCCCCAGTCGATCACGCCGGCCAACGTGCCGTCCTCGCCGACGACCACGTGCCGCGCGTAGAGGTCGCCGTGGACGACGCGCGGCGACGCCTCGTCGGAGCGCGGCGCCACGCGCTCCAAGAAGTCGAGAAACGGCGCGGGATCGCCGATCGCCCCGTCGGCCTGCAATGCCGCGAACCGCTCGACACTCATCCGAAAGCGCTTGGTGTGGTCGAGCCGGCCGATCTGGTCGCCCGCAAGTCCCTCCGCGCGCGCCGGCTCGGGATCGATCGCGTGCAAGGCGCGCAGGAACGTGCCGAGCTGCTGCGCGAGCAGCCGCGAGGGTTGCACTGACGGTGCGCAAGCAGTCGTCCCGTCGATGCGCACGTAGCCGGCGAATGGCCAGGGGAACGCGGACGAGGGCGTGCCGACAAAGCGCGGAACCGGAATCGGCGCCGGCAGTGCCGGCGCGAGGAGCGGCAGGACCGCAATCTCGTTCGCCAGGAGCGGCCCCGCAATCGCCCGTCGCGGAAACCGGAAGACGTAGGTATCGTCGACCAGGTACGCGGTGTTGTCCCAGCCGTGGCCGAAGCGCACCATCGCGCGGTGCGCCAGTGCTGGAAACTGGGCGCCGATCAGCGCCCGGGCGTCGTCCTCACTGACCTCACGTTCCGCGGTCCATTGCGGCATGACACCGCCGCTTCGTCGTGCGTCAGGCGTCGCCCCACGAGCGGATGAGGTGGTAGCGTCGCTCGTCGTTCTCCGACTGCGTCGCGCGCGTGAGCAGGTAGGCGTGCTCGCCGACGTCATCGACGAGCAGTGCACGACCGAGGATGGTGTCGCCATCGCCGGTCGGCAACGTAGCGTTGGCCGGGAGCTCGGCGAACGTCACGACGTCCTTGCCGCCGACGGCGAACAGCGCCTCACCACTGGTCGCCGTGCAGTGGCACAGGGCGATCTTGAGTGCTTCTTCCTTATGCTCGCGCGCAAGGTGCCGGTGATGCTGATCCCAGGCGCTCTGCAACGCGCGGAACGCGTCGTGGCCGCCGAGCCACAGGAACGCGATGACCCGATGGCCGTCGCGCGAGGCCATCACGAACGCTTCGGCAACCGGGCGCTCGTGGCCGAACTGCTCCATGAGCGTCTCGACGGAGGCGAGCACCGCTGCTTGGCGCTCGGGTTTGGTGTGAAACTGGGCGAGCGCAATCCAACCGCTACTGGCGCCAACCGCGACGTCGAGACCGCCTTCGCGATGATCGACCGTGGTATGCGGGTGCGTCGGGGCGGTCCCTTGGTGGAAGCGAGCCATCGTCGTATCACCTCGTCGCGAGATCAGGGAATCGCGCTGTTCTGCATCTCGGGCGGCGCGGCCTCGACCCTGGTGCACGCGCGCCGGGTGTTACTGCCGATGGTGCTCGGGCGCCAGGTACTCGAGTGCCTCGCGCGCGTAGCGGTGCCGGCGCGGCGCCGACCCGCCGCTGTGCAGGAACTCGACTTCGACCTGCGCGTCCGGGTGCACGGCGGTGACCCGTGCCTCGGCGTCTTCGTCGATGACCCGCACGTGGTCGCCGAGTCGCAGGACGTGAGAATCGCTCATGGATCGTCACCTCGCGGGAGGAGTGCTACGAGATCGCGACCAGCTTCTTCGGCCGTGCCGGGGCTCCCGGCAAGAGGGCGGCGGCGTGCTGGAGCGGGTCGTAGGCACTGACCTCGACGACTTCGCCGCCGTCTCCGGCCCGGCGCGCTGCACGCAGCGCGTCCAAAGCCTCCGGCAGCGCGTACTGTTCGCCCACGTATCCGGCGACGAACCGGCCGCCGCGAATCTCGCCGCGTGCCTCCATCCGCCGCAGCGCGCCGAGCAGCTCACGCCACGTCGGCGCCAGCGTCTCTCGTGCGACGACGTCGCGGAAGACGACGCCCCAGCGCGCGAGCAGCCGGCGTGCGAACGCGTCGGCGTCGATGGCCGCCGTGTCGGCGTTGAGCGGCGTCCAGCGTCCGCTCGAGGAACGCGGCCGCGCGCGCTGCCCCTTCTCACCCAGCCGCCGCTTCGCGTCGATCAGGGAGCGCAGCGCATCGAAGCCGTCCGCGGTGACCAGGCCCGCCGCGACCAGCTGCCAGAGCGCTTCTTCCACTTCGGCCGGAAGCCGCTTCGTGCCGCGCACGACGTCGGTGAAGAACGGCGCACCGCGGCGCACGATCTCCTCGAGTACCTCACGCGCAGCCGGCGTCAAGCCGGCGGTATCGTTGGCGTCGCGGTGGACGATGAGCGCCTCGGCATCCTCGCGCGGGAAGAGCGCGATCGGCGCCAGCTTCGTCGGCCGAATCTTGCGCGCGCGCTCGTCGTCTTCGCTGCGCAGCGTCGGATGCGGCGCCAGCCGACCCCACATCAGATCGCCGGAGTAGCAGAGCCGGTCGAGGAACTCGCGCTTGTAGCCTTGCACGCGCGCCGGCAGGATCGAGGCTTCCCACGCGGCGGCCGGGATCTCGTAGCCGGCGAGCTGGCGAATGACCTGCATCGTGCCGTCGAGCCCGTGCAGCCGGGTCCCGGGCGCGACGTGCTGCCAACGGTAGAGGAAGCGCACGTACTCGGCGGTCGTGACGGGTTCGATCTCGCGCCGCAGCTTGCCCAGCGTGAGATGGTGAATGCGCGCGAGCACTCGGCGATTGCACCACTCCTCGTCGCTGCCACCGCGGAAACGGCCGCGCAGCACTTGGCCGTCCACTTCGAGGCGCACGAGCGCAACCTCGATCGTCGCGACGTCGACGGCGAAGCGGTCGGCGAGCTCGGCGACGGTCGCGGGGCCGCTCGATTCGAGCCAGCCGCGCAGGATCTCGGCGAAGGCATC
>JBEKAU010000449.1:0-2953 GCA_050015755.1 Vulcanimicrobiaceae bacterium
CCTGCGCCGCGTCGGTCTGACCGCGCTCGCCCGCATTGCGGCACGCCTGGAGGCAGAGGGCGCACGGGCGCGCCCGAGAAGCCAAACGTGATGCGTACGGTGCGATTGGGGCGGACGGGGCTGAAGATCTCCGAGGTGTGTCTGGGGACGATGACCTTCGGGCTCCAGACGGAGCGTGACGAGGCGTTCCGCATCATGGACGTGGCGGCTGAGGCGGGGATCGATTTTATCGACGTCGCCGACGTCTATCCGGTCGGCGGGACGCTCGAGACGGTCGGCCGGACCGAAGAGATCGTCGGCGCGTGGATGGCCGGCAAGCGCGAGCAGTTCGTGCTGGCGACAAAAGTGTACAACCCGGTCGGGCCGGGGCCGAACGATCGCGGCAACTCGCGCAAGCACGTCATCGACGCCTGCGAACGGTCGCTGCGGCGGCTGAAGACCGACTACATCGACCTCTACTACATCCACCGCTGGGATCCGGAGACGCCGATCGACGAGACGCTCGGCGCGTTCGAGGACCTGCGTCGCGCGGGGAAAATCCGCTATGCCGGCTGCAGCAACATCACTGCGTGGCAGATGATGCTCGCGCTGTGGACCGCCGACAAGAACGCGACGGTCCGCTTCGATGCCGTCCAGCCGCGCTACAACCTCCTGTACCGCGCGATCGAAGCGGAGCTGCTGCCGGCGGCGCGGGAACTCGGCGTCGGCGCCGTCGTCTTCAACCCGCTCGCGGGTGGCGTGCTCACCGGCAAGTACAAGGCCGGCGAGAAGCCGCAAGAAGGGACGCGCTTTACGCTCGGCACCGCGGCGCAGCTCTACCAGCAGCGCTATTGGAAGGACGCCGAGCTCGAGGTCGTCCAGAAGCTCGCCGCCGACGTCGCCACCCGCGGCAAATCGATCACCCATGTCGCGCTGCGATGGGCGCTCGAACAGCCCGGCGTGACCGCGGCGATCGTGGGCGCGAGTCGCGCCGATCAGTTGCGCGACTCGCTCGGCGCAATGACGATCGAACTCGACGACGCCGATCGCCGCGCGTGCGACGCGGCCTGGTACGCGCTGCCGCGCCGGCGGCCGGAGGAAGAACGCTGATGGTCGGGACCTTTTTCCGTCACGGCAGCAACGGGCTGCTGCTCGGGCTGATCGCGCTCGTCGCGGTGCTGCTGGCGCTGGGTGTCGGTGGCTTCCACATCCTGGGGCTGGTGATCGGCTTCGTCGTGTTCCTCGGCTCGGAGTACACGACGCATCGCTTTCTCTTGCACGCCGAGCCGCTGAAGAATCCGACGCTGCTCGGGCTGCAGCACCGGCTGCACTACGATCACCACGTCGAGCCGACCCGGCTGGATCTGCTGTTCCTGCCGTGGTGGTTCGTCGTCCCCGTCACGATCCTGACGGCGGCGATCTACTTCGCCATCACACGGGACGCAGGTTGGACGCTCTCGCTGCTGTTCGGAAGTCTGCTCGGCCTTTTTTATTATGAGTGGGTCCACTACGTCGCACATGTCGCGTTCCAACCGGTGACGCCGTACGGACGGTGGATCAAGAAGTATCACCTCTGGCATCACTACAAGAATGAACACCTGTGGTTCGGGGTGACCAACCCGAGCACCGACATCCTCGGGCGCACGTATCGCGACGTCGGCGACGCCGACCGCTCCGGCACGACGCGCGTCCTTTTCCCGGAGTAAGAAACGAGGTAGCGACGCCGTGTTTCCGCTCGAACAAGGTACCGACGCCGGTCTGCTGTTCTTGCGCGTGATGACCGGCCTGGTCTACGCGGACAGCGGCTACAGCAGCCTCAAGGACCCCGAGGCGCGCGCCAAGAGCAACGGTCTCCCCAAGCCGGTCATGCAGTTCATTGCGGCGGCCGAGCTCGCGGGCGCCGCAGGCATCATCTTCGGCGTGTTGCAACAGCTCGCTGCGATCGGGTTGATCCTCATCATGCTCGGCGCGATTCAGAAGAAGGTCTTCGTCTGGAAGACGGGCTTCTGGGGCAAGGACGGCTTCGGCTGGTCGTACGACACGATGCTCTGTTCGAGGCTGCTGGTGATCCTGTTCACCGACGGCGGCGCGTACGTGCTCGTGCACTGATCGCGCGCCGAGGAGTTCGACCCGCAGGCGTCGCAAGCAACCCGAAAGCTGCTCGCTAGCGCGGAGGGTGCGGGATGCGTTCGGTGCTGCTCGGCCTTGGCGTTGTCGCCGGCACGATCGTGCTGGCTGCGCAACTTCCGCACGGGACTGCCAGCGCCGCGCCAGACACGCCGCCACACGCCGTCCCGCTGACCGCGCTCGGCGTGAACCCGTGTCCGAACGGGGCACCGGTCCCGGCCGAACTGCAGTTGCCGTCGCAGGTCCCGCCCGGCGATCCGATCGTGCTCGAGAAGCGCATCCTGGGCTACCTCAAGACCTACGGGTATCGGCGCCTGGGATGGTGCGAGGACAAGTCGGTGCGCGACACCGGCCCCTATGTGCATGGCCAGTACTACGGCACCCATCCGGCCGTACGCATCTACTACTCGCCCGCGATGATGGCGTGGCTGCGCAATGGCCGCCGCGGCGAGCCGGCGGATGGCGCGGTGATCATCAAAGAGCAGTACAGCCCGACCCCGGCGGCGCGTTACGCGGGCCTCCCGGAGAGCGCGCTCAAACCGACCGATTGGACGTTCATGATCCGCCGCCGCGACGCGTCGCGCGACGGCTGGTTCTGGGGCGAGGTGTGGTCGACGATGTTCACCAATCCGCCCAGCGCGACCGCCTATCAGAACGCAGGCTTCGGCCTCTACTGCCTGCGCTGCCACGGCTCGGCCGAGAGCGTCGCGACCTTCGCCGCGACGTCGAACATCAAGGGCTTCCCCGGCGAGCCGATCACGTTCTACGTCGACGACTCCTGGCGCACGCCGCCGCCGAATCAAGCCGTCGTACCGAAGGTCGAGCCGACCAGCCTCGAGCGCGAGCA
>JBEKAU010000450.1:0-2949 GCA_050015755.1 Vulcanimicrobiaceae bacterium
ATTGGCGCCGTCCGTGGGTTCGCCCGTATCCGTACGCCTGGGGCTCTGTGCGGCCCGGCTGGGGACATCCGGTCGGCTATGGTCGTGCGTGGGGGCATCGCCGCTGATCGCCTGACCACGGAGCCAGACGCGCGCGAGGCGGTGTTCCCTCGCGCGCGTCTCAGCGCGGCGGCAGCCGCAGCGCGCCATCCAAACGGATCGTCTCGCCGTTGAGATAGACGTTCTCGCAACACGCAACGACGAGCTGCGCGAACTCGTCCGCTGTCCCCAACCGCTTGGGGAACGGGATCGAGGCGCCCAGCGAGGTCTGCACGTCGGGCGGTAACTGGCCAAGGAGCGGCGTTTGGAACAAGCCCGGCGCGATCGTCAGCACGCGGATGCCGAATTGCGCGAGTTCGCGCGCCAGCGGCAGCGTCAGCGCCGCGATGCCGCCTTTCGAGGCGGCATATGCCGCTTGTCCGACCTGTCCGTCGAACGCCGCGACCGATGCGGTCGAGACGACGATACCGCGCTCGCCGTCTTCGAGTGGCGGCAGCGTGCTCATCGCGGCGCTCGCGAGCCGGGTGAGGTTGAACGTCCCGATCAGGTTTACGCGGATCACGCGCTCGAATTCGTCGAGCGGCATCGGTCCCTCGCGACCGAGCATGCGTCGTGCGGTCCCGATCCCGGCGCAGTTGACCAGGATGCGCGCGGTGCCGTGCCGCGCGTTCGCGAGCGCGATCGCCTCGGCGGCTCCCTCGGCGCTGGCGACGTCGCAGTGGACGGCCAGGCCGCCGATCTCGTGCGCCACCGCTTCGGCGCGCTCGAGCGAGACGTCGAGGACCGTGACCTTCGCGCCGTGCGCCGCGAGGCGCCGCGCCGTCGCCGCCCCCAGGCCCGACGCGCCGCCGCTGACCACTGCCGCCACTCCAGAAATGTTCATTTTACGTAACGATTCTCTGCCTCACACCTTTTTCATCTCATCCAAGTAGCCTACCCGCAACGTACTTCGTTACGTGCAACACTCAAGGAAGGACGCACCCATGTCGAGGTTCCCCACTCGCGCGTCGCTCGGCACTGCACTCGTGGTGCTTTGCGCGTTTTCTTCACCGGTGCTCGCGGCCGACGCACCCACCTCAGTCGTGTTCAAGATGAACGCCATGAACGGATCGGGTGAGAGCGGTACCGCAACGCTCACCGCCCAAGGCGATAAGACGCTGGTCGTGCTCAAGCTCGCCGGCGCCCCCGACGGGCCGCAGCCCGCGCATTTCCACACCGGCACGTGCACCAACTACGGTCCGCGCCCGCTCTATCCGTTGCATCCGGTGGAGAAGGGCGCCTCGTCGACGGTTCTCGATATGCCGATCGCGAAGTTGACCGACGGCAGTCTCGTCATCAACGTCCATCATTCGCTCGACGACATCGCGACGATCGCGAGTTGCGGACTGGCAAAGGCCAGCTGACATGCGCGCGCGCTTTCCCGTCGGGACCCAGATCGCGCTCGCTTCGGTGCTCGCGATCGTCCTGATGGTCGTGGTCGCCGTCGTGACGCAGCACGGCGTCGTCGCGATGACGACCGCGACGGCGCGCGGCCAAGCCTTGCAGAACGTCGCGACGGACATTCGCGACGTCATCACCGCGGGACTCGCCGAGCAGAGCGCCGTGCGCGGCCTCATCGCGACCGGCGATCCCGTCTATGTCACCGGTATGCAGGACGCCAGCCGCGACCTCGCGGCGCGACTGGCCGTTCTGCGCAACAGCGATCAGACCAGCGCCATTCCCGATACGAGCCTCGAGCAGATCGACGTCTTCGAGCAAGAGATCGAAGACGGGGTCACCACGCTCGACAAGACCTACGCGCAGCGCGTCGCGCAGGTGACCGGCGGCCACCGCGCGGACGCCGTGCGCGGCTTGCAGACGACGAAGCTGACCTTCGGCACGGTGCGGACACAGGCCGAGAAGCTCTATGCCTACGTCGCGGCCCAGGCCGCGATCGCCGACGCGCAGGGCAAGGCGGCGGCGCGCGCGGTGCTCATGAACCTGATCTTCAGCACGCTGGGCGCGGTGCTGGCATTCGCGCTCGGCGCCTTCGCGATCGGCCGATCGGTGGCGGTGCGGCTCGGCCGCGTGACCGATGCGCTGGGCCGCGTCGCCGGCGAAGACGTCGAACGGCTGGTGCACGCGTTCAACGCGCTCGCCGGCGGCGATCTGACCGCGCAGTACGCCACCGACCGCGCGCCGCTGGCCTCGCGCTCGGCCGACGAGATCGGCATCCTCTCGCACAGTTACGACGACCTCGTCGCCGGGCTGCAAGCGATCGCCCACGCCTTCGATGCGATGGTCGACGGGCTGCAGCACGTCGTGCGCCGCATCGCAATCGTCTCGACCGATTTGGCGCTCGAGAGCGATGCGGTCGCCAAGAGCAGCGGCGAGTCGGCCTCGGCCGGCCGTCAGATCCTGGCCGCCGTTCGCGATGCGACCGCCTCGTCGGCCGGCCACGCGCAACAGCTCGGCGAGGCGCACGCGCGGACCGCGGCGCTCGCCGACGGCGCCGCTGCGATCGCAGCGGCCTCGCGGCGCCAGGCCGAAGCCGCCGCCGCCGGTGCCAGCGGGGTCGGCTCGCTCGACGCCGAGATCGCGGCCTTCGATACGCTGGGCGCGCAACTGGCCGGCGCGGCCGCCGACGCGCGGGCGCAGGCCGCCGACGGCGACGCCGCGGTCGAGCGGGCCGTCGCCGCGATGACCGCGATCGGCACGCTGAGCGCCGAAGCGGCCGACGTCGTCGACGCGCTCGAGCAGCGCTCGACGACGATCCTCCAAGTCGTCTCGCTCATCGAAGAGTTGGCCGACCAGACGAACTTGCTCGCGCTCAACGCGGCGATCGAGGCGGCACGAGCCGGTGAACACGGCCGTGGATTCGCGGTCGTCGCCTCCGAGGTGCGGGCGCTGGCCGAACGCTCGCGCGGCGCG
>JBEKAU010000451.1:0-2937 GCA_050015755.1 Vulcanimicrobiaceae bacterium
GCTTCGTCGATCGCGACGCACGCCGGCACCGCGAAGACGTTAATCTGACCGCCGTTCGAGCCCAGCAGCCGGCCGGTGAGGTACGCGCGGAACGTCTGCAGGTAGATCGCGCGCCCGCCCAGGGCGTCGGCGACGGCTTCGAGGTGCTGCAGCTCCGTCTCGACTTCTTTGACGGCCACGACAGTGTGCAGCTCGGCGACCTTCTGGAAGAAGGCCGGTGACATGTGGAACTTCGAGAGCGCGGGGTTGTGGTAAACGGTGATCGGAATCAGGTCGGCTTCGGCGACGGTGCGGAAGTGCTCGTAGGCCTCGCGGTCGCCGACTTTCCAGTAGTACGGGGCGATGACGACCGCGCTATCGTAGCCGAGTTCGGCCGCGACCCTCGTCCACTTCATCGCTTGCAGCGTCGTCGCGCCGGAGGTCATCGCCGAGGCGCTCTTGCCGGGGTGCTTGCGGGTCTGATCGATGACGACCTCGAGTACGCGCCGCCGCTCGTCGTCCTCGAGGTGCAAGAACTCACCGATCGAGCCGCTGGCGACGACGCCGGTGGCGCCGTGGGCGAAACACCAGTCGATCTGCGCGCGCAGCGCGCCTTCGTCGACGGCGTAGTTCGTGCGGTTCATCGGGGTCACGACGAGCCCGATGACGTCCTTGAGGGTATCGCGGAAGCGTTCGACCTGCATGAGTGGGTCCTACACCCTCCCGCGGCGCGAGCCCCTGCCGGGCCGGGCGAGGATTTCAATTGTCGGGATCACGCCGGCTACTGGCCGGCGCCGCGTCGGCCGAGTTACCGGTCTGGCGACGGCTCGATCCGGAACGAGTCGAAGAACGCTTGGACCAGGTCCGCGGCGGCTTCGTCGCCGCCGGCGTGCGGCTCGATCTGGGCGAACACGAGATAGATGCGGCTCGGACCGGCGATGAAGAACGCTCGGGAGAACGTTCCGCTCGCAGGGTCGTCGGTCTCGACGACGATCGCCGGTCGACCGTGAAACTGCTCCGATTTGGGGTCTCTGAAGAGGACCCCGTCCGCCTTCGCACCGGCCACGCTGGCGGCTGCTGCTGCTCGCATGGCGGCTGCGACGCCCGCCTCGGAGCGATCGGCCGGCACGACTGCGCGCGCGCCGACGCGGAACATGCCCTCGCGGGTGCAGCGATACAGTGGTCCCACGGTGTCGCCGCCTTGGGTCGAACGGGTGCCGACGACTTCGACCGTGCACGGGAACGACGCGCTGAAATTGTCGCCGACGGCATGATAGGGGGCCTCGGGATGGCGGTCCGGATACCAGGTCGTCGTCGCTTGCTCCACAAGCCGATCGGGATCGTCCGCACCGGCGGCGGACGCCGGCACCTGCAGCGTCAAACCCCAGCTGGCCGACCGCACGAAAGCGCCGCCGAGGGCGAACTCCGCTGTCCCCGGTTGGACGGTAAGGTGCGCGCGACGTCCCGCAAACGCCGCGGGCAGCGCCGCCTCGCCATCGATCGCGATCCGCACGTCGGTGGGCGAGATCGCGTCGACGCGAAAGCGGCGGGTGAGGGTGAGCGCTGAGCCGCCGAGGTCGAAGTCCAGGCGCTGGCGCCAGGTTGCGCCGACGGCGACGGACTGCGACGTCAACGGCACCATCATCTCGGAAAACGCTCGCGGGCTCGCGAGCGCCTGCAGAGCCGGATCGATCCGTATGCGTTCCGGGATGTTCACACCCGCCGCCTCGGTGGCGTCGCGGAGCAAGTCTGTCGTCTCATCCAAGCCGTCGACCGCAACGACTTCGCCGGTGGTCCCGACGTGCAGTGCGAGTCCCTTCCCTTCGAGCGCGCGGAGATATGGCGCGTATCCGCGTTCCCACGCTGGCAGCATGGCGACCGCCGCCGCGTCCGGAATCGATCGCTTGTGGAAGGTGCGGCTATCGAAGATCGACCGCCCGTGCTGGTCGGAGAGCGCGAAGAAAAGCAGGCGCGCGTCGATCACGGCCGTGCCGGCGCCGTCGACGGAGCGCACGGTCCACCGCCACGCCGCGGTACGAAGTAGCCGTTCGTCGGACGGTGCCTGGTGCTTGCCTTCGTGCAGGTGCGAGTTCAGGTCTGCCGAGCTGATGACCGTGAACGTGTCACCCGCGATCCATCGATACTCCAGCGTGATCGGGGCCGGCTGCGCGAGCACCGGGCGCACGAGGAGACCGGCGAGGAGAAGGATGGAGAGCGCGAACTTCATGAGCCGATCTCCTTGCGTGCTGCGGCGACGAGCGGACTGTTCGGTGCGAGCGCCGCGGCGCGGCGTACCATTGCCCGAGCGAGCGGACGATCCCCGTTTGCCGCGGCGAGGCGTGCGGCGTCGACGTCGAACGCGGCCGATCCGCGTCCGCCCGCTGCGGCGTCGCGCACGACGCCCGCTGCTCCGGCGTCGTCGTGCCGGAGCACCGCGATGAGGAACGGCACCAGCCACGCCCGCTCGGCGGTCAGCGGATCGGTTCGCGGATCGGTCGCCACGGCGCGTGCCATCCGCACCGCGGCCGGGTACGCTTTGCCTTGTCCGCCGTACGCCGCCGCGTTCAGGACGTTCGCATAGGCGAGCGCGAGCTGCACCGAGTCCAGGCTCGGGCCGAGCTGCTGTGCTCGTTCGATCAGCTGCTTCGCCCGCGCGAACCAGCCTTGCTGCAATTCGAGCGTACCGAGTGCTGCGTAGGCGAGTGCGGAGCTGGGATCGAGGCGGATCGCCGCGCGATACTGCTCGCGGGCCATATCGACTGCTCCGGCTTCGTCGTACAGCCCGCCACTGACCAGGTGCAGACGCGCATCGTTCGGAGCCCGTGCCAGTCCGGCGTCGAGCGCCGCACGTGCCTGGTCGTCGTTGCCCACCTCGAGCGAGCAGCCGACGACCGTTTCCGTCGCGAGGGAGGTCGGGCGATCGTCGACGGTGAGGCTGATCGCGTATTGCGCGACGGG
>JBEKAU010000452.1:0-2934 GCA_050015755.1 Vulcanimicrobiaceae bacterium
CGGTTGCGTTGCCGGCGCGGTGCCAACCCCGTGCGTAGTCAACGAGGCGATATCGCAGGAGGCCGGCGGGTACCAGAGTTTTGCCGGCACATTGCTTGGCGAACACCAGTCGAACTACGGCTTCGACGCACAGATACCACTGGGGAACCAACTCATCGACGCCGCTCCCGCGACGCTCGTCCAATTCAGTCATCTAACCTCGGTTTGGTCTCAATCGGTCTCGGGTCCGGGCGCCGACACGTTGCAGTACCTCTACAACCAGCGCGATTTACTCGGTGACGACTGGGTGGAGATCGACCATCATTTCGACACTGGGACGCTCTCGTTCAAGTACGATCTCAACAATGAGACCCTAACGACGAACTACGTGCAAGGGCAGGTGATCGCCGAGGTGCAACCCGGCGGCCCTCCCGTAACGTACGCTGGAGATTCGGTTTCGACGGACGCGATAACGCCGGATCGGGTCCCGCCCGTCCAAACGTTGCCGCTCTCTCAGACGGAACGATACGCCGTCTTGCGCTATAACGGCGATCCGACGAGTCACATCCATTATTCGATCGCCGGGTACGATAGCTGGTTTAGCACGTTCGGGCACAGCTTCGATCCGCGCGCCGGCTTCGTTTGGACGCCGACCGGGAACACAGCGGTGCGCGCGGCCGTCGGCACGACGTTTCAGACGCCGCAACTCGGCGAGCTCGTCGTGCCGCCGCCAGCCGATCGCGTTCCGGTTGGCGGCGTGATCTATATCGGGAATCCGAACCTGCAGCCCGACCGGGCGACCGATTTCGATCTCGGCATGGAGCAGATCGTCGGAAAGTCGCCACGGTCATTGCATCTTTCGTTGGATCTTTATCAAACGAATCTGCGATCGCCGTCGAGCGAGACGAATCCCGTCCCGATCCCAGGTTGCCAGACGAAGCGGAACCCCGTCGCCTGCCCGATCGCGGTACCGGTCAATGCCGGTAACGGCGTCTACCGTGGCATCGACGTTTCGGCGGACCAGCAACTCGCCGGGTACTTGCACCTGCGAGTCGGGTGGGACGTTGACAGCTCCTTCCTCACCGTCATTCCGGTCTCGATTCAAGATGGGACGATGCCGGCGCTCGAACAATCGCTCGGTCAGCCTCTGCACAAAGCCTACGTTGCTCTCGAACAAGTTCCGCCGATCGGACTTGGCTATGGAGCCGAATTACACTACGAGGGCTGGTACAACGAGTTGAACCGGGGTCCGTACGCAACGCTCAACGCGCACGTCGTCTATAGCCGCGCCGGCTACCAGTATGGTTTGTACGGAACGAACCTCACCGACGTGTACGCTAGTCCTTTTACGGTCATCAACGGAGGGATGATCTATGGGGGCACAGTGGGGGCTCCTGTGATTCCGACCCCTGCATACATCCTTCAAGGGGCTCAAGTTAACTTCGTCGTGACGCGAGTGATCTAGGGCGCTGCGGCGGCTCAAAATAGTATCGTCTGGAAGTCGCCGACATGCTCGAAGCCAATGCGGCGATAGAGCGCGATTGCGGCGTCGTTGAAGTCGTTGACGTAGAGCGAGAGCGTCGGCGTTATTTCGAGCAGACGATTGCAAATCGCGGCCAGCGATGCCGTGGCGAGGCCTCGACCGCGCAGCTCCGGCGGAGTCCAGATTCCTTGAAGCTGCGCGGTCTGCTCGGACCAGGGGCCGATGTTGCAGAAGAAGCAGAGCTGACCGCCCGCGATTCCGACCCACCAGAGTCGTCGCTCGATCATCTCGCGGATGCTGATGTTGAAGGTGGCCGAGTTACGCCGGGGATCGTACTCCAGCTCCTGGCGTATCATCGAAGCCGAGCTCTCTGCGACGGCGCGCCACTCGTCCATCTTCGCATGACGGACCGTGACAAGAGGACCGGAAGGGCGAAGCCGTGGGGGGTCGACCATCATGACGAGTTGACGATCGCGCACCAGTCGCGGCCGTCCCAGCCGATCCCCGGTAATCTTCCAAAAATCCCGGACGGCGTCGCGAGGGCCGACGATCATTCGATTGCCGGAGTATCGCAGTAGATAGGTGGCGAGCGGCGCGACGGCGATCGGTTCTGCCGCGATGACGATTTGGCGTCCGTAATACGCGACGCCCACGATGCCGCGTTCGCCGGAGACCACGACGACGTTCTTGCGTACCGCCTGCGCGGAATCGTGCAAGAGGACGTGGCTGATGAAGACGTTGAGATATGGCGACCGGGCAAGATAATCGAGCGCGGGAGGCTGAGTCGTCTGCGAGATCGGCTCGACCCGCGGGGAGCTACTGGGCGTCGAAGGCAACGCTGATCAGTGGCTTGGTCGTCGGTTCTTTGCTGCCGCCCTCGGGCTCGATCGTGACCGCGACTTCCGAGGTCGCGCGGGCGTCGGCGGGCACGATCACGAGTGCAACGCCTCGAGCGTCCGGTAAGAATGTCGGCGCCGGCGACATCTTCGTCGAGCCGACCGGCCGGGTCCAGACCTGATAGACCTGACCGCGCGGTGGCTCGGAAAGCTCGTGAAGCGCGAGGTCGATGCGGCTTCCCCTGGTAACGACTTCGCCGTTACCGATTGCATAATGGTGCGCGTGACTGTCGAGCATGTCGAAGAGCGCGGTTCGCTCTCCGCTCAGGCTGCGTGCTAGGGAGGTCGATCGCTCGGTGAGATTAGCGACCTCGCGCTGCTGTTGCTTTATCTGCCCGATAAGGGAAATGTTCGCGATCGACGAGATCAGTGCGATCGCGACGCAGACCGCCGCTACGAGATAGGCCGGCCAGACCGCCGCGTGCTTCACGCGAGCTATCTTCCCACGAGCGTATCGAGGCCCCTCGGGCGAAGGCGTCGTAGCTCTGGCGCTATGCACCTGGGGCTCTTGTCTGCAGCGGGGCTCGCGGCGTCGTTGCATCTCGTGCCTCACCCGCACAGCGTGGACTTACTCTC
>JBEKAU010000453.1:0-2934 GCA_050015755.1 Vulcanimicrobiaceae bacterium
CTCGACGCCCGACGCGACGACGGCCGTCTTTCTCTCCGCGCCGGGGCCGGGGCCGCGATTTCGTCTCGTCTATCAGCTCAAAGACGGCGTCATGGACGGCAAGTTCCAGATCCAGATGCCGCAGCAGACCGACTGGACGCTGTATCTCGAATGGAGTGGTGGAAAAGCCTAAGCCAATCTAGACCTCGTAGAGCGTGCGCAGTGCGCTGTGGTCGAGCTCGCCTTCGCCGCGGGCGATGAGGGCGTCGAAGCGTTCGCGTACGAGCTTGGCGGCCACCAGGTCCAGGCCGTCGGCGTCGCCGGCGTCGGCGGCGATGTTCATGTCCTTGCGGTGCAGCCGCGACTTGAAGCCGGGTTGGTAGGTTTTGTCGATCATGCGCTGACCGTGGACTTCGAGGATGCGGCTTTGCGCGAAGCCGCCCAGCAGCGCGGCGCGCACCTTCGCCGGATCGACACCGGCCGCGGAGGCGAGCGCGAGCGCCTCGGCGACGGCTTCGATGGTGACGCCGACGACGATTTGATTGCAGGCCTTCGTCACCTGACCGGCGCCCAACGCGCCGACATGGACGATGTTCTTGCCGAGCGTGGCGAAGATCGGCTGCGCGCGCGCGAAGGCGGCGTCGCTGCCGCCGACCATGATCGAGAGCGTCGCCTCGATCGCGCCCTTCTCGCCGCCGCTGACGGGCGCATCGAGTGCGTCGATGCCGCGCTCCGCGAGCGCCGCCGCGACGCGCGTGGTCGTTGCGGGCGCGATCGTGCTCATGTCGATCCACAGCGAGCCCTCGCGCAGGGCCGCCGCAGCGCCGTGCTCGCCGAGCATGACGGCCTCGACGTCGGGTGAGTCGGGAAGCATCGTGATGAGGACGTCGCTCTGGAGGGCGACGTCGTGCGGGTTGGTCGCGGCACCCGCGCCCGCCGCGACGAGTTCGTCGACCGCGCCGCGCGAGCGGTTGAACGCGACCAGCGGATAGCCCGCGGTCAGGAGATTCTTCGCCATCGGCTTGCCCATGATGCCCAGGCCGATGAAGCCGATGGTCGGTCGATCCGTCATGCGCGCCGCTTTCGAACCGCGGCGGCAGGCCGCCTCGTCAGCGCAGCAGGACGGGAACGAGCACGGGGGCGAGTAGGCTGGTGAGCAGCGCGTTGAGCCCCATACCGATCGCGGCGGCGGCGCCGGCGGCGGGATCGAGTGCCACAGCGCGCGCGGTGCCGATGCTGTGGGAGGCGACGCCCAGCGCGAGCCCGCCCGCGAGCGGACTGCCGCCCAGCCGCATCGCGAGCGGTGCGAACACCGCCCCGATGACGCCGCCGACGACGCTGGCTGCGACGGTCAGGTGGACGTCGGTCCCGAGGTGCTGCGCGATCACGGCGGCGACCGGCGCGGTTGCGGCGCGCGGGGCGAGCGCCGTCGCGACCATCGTGCCCAGGCCGAGCAGGCGCGCGAGGACGACCGCGGTGATCATGGCGACCGTCGAGCCGGCGACGAGCGCGACCAGGGTCGGCAGCAGGCGCCGCAGCAGCAACGTGCGCTGGCGATAGAGGGGCAAGCCGAGTGCAACGATCCCGGGCGCGAGCAGCGCGATCAGCACCGCGGTGCCGTGCGCGTAGATGTCCGGCGGTATGCGGAGCGCCGCGACCAGTGCGGCAACGAGGACCGACGCGGTCACGATCGGCGGGATCCCCGGCACGCGGCGCGCCAGGACCCACGCGCCCAGGGTCAGTGCGAGTGCAACCAGGCCCATGTGGCGGCCCGCGCGACGAGCGCGGTAGTGGCGAGGCCGGCCACCGTGGAGAGCGTGACGACCAGTGTGAACGGTCCCAGGGCGCGGCCGAGTCCATGCAGTGGCCCGACCGCCTCGACCGCGAGCGGCGTGAGCAGCAGCGGAAGGAGCACGATCAGGGCGTCGGCCGCGGGGAGCGTAGACGACCACCGCGGCCGGCAGGCGAGGATGACGACGAGGCCGACGGCGCCGAGCAACGGTCCGGGGACCGGAAGCCGAAGGGCCGTCGCGAGGGCGTCACCGAGGACGGCAAGCCCCACCAGCAGGCCGAACGAGGCGGCGAGCTCCAACCCGCGCCGCAGGGGGCGCTCGGCGGAGACTGCCGTCCAATTGGGATACGGTATCCCAAAACTCGCCATACCAAGAGCCTACGCCTCCCTCCCATTGGCTGTCAATATGGGATACGGCATCCCGTATTGACGGCGGAACTTTCGTGCGCTACGGTACGCCCATGGACGGAAGGACGCTCCAGCCGCTGCGCCGCGAGCAACCGCTCCGCGACCGGATCCACGACCGGCTGCGGGCGGCGATCCTGAGCGGCGAGCTGGCGCCGGGAACGCCGGTCATCGAGGCCGAGCTGGCCGCGCGGCTGGGTGCGAGCCGGACCCCGATCCGTGAAGCCCTGCGGCGTCTCGAGTCGGCCGGGCTGCTCGAGCCGCGCGGGCTGCGCGGGAGTGTCGTGCGCGCCCTGGACGCCGACGAGATCGACTGCCTGTTCGAGATCCGCGAGGCGCTCGAGTCGCTGGCTGCCCGGCGCGCGGCCCGACGCTGCGGAACGGCCGAGCTGCGCCGCCTCGAGCGGCATCTGACCGGGATGCGCGCCGCCTTCGACGACCCCAACGAGCTCGAGCGCCAGGACACGGCCTTCCACGACGTCATCGTCGCCGCGGCCGGCGGTGAGCGGCTCAAGCGGCTGCTCAGCGAGATCCGCCAAGAACTGATCACGCATCGCTTTCTCTCGCTCTCCGATCCGGATCGGCGTGCGCAGACGATCGCCGAGCACGAGGCGATCCTGGCGGCGCTGCGCGCGCGCGACGAGCAGGGCGCGGCGCTCCGCACCGCCGAGCACATCGCCGCGGTGCGCACGACGCTGCTGCGGCGCAGCGGCGAGCAGGCGGCGGAGGAACCCGCGTGACCGCGACGCTCCCGGCCG
>JBEKAU010000454.1:0-2931 GCA_050015755.1 Vulcanimicrobiaceae bacterium
GCGCATGGGCAAGCGCCTCACGGGAGAGCCGGCTGCCGTCCTTCGCCAGTGCTTTGGCGGCACGGATGCGCGCGATCGGCGAGGGGTCGGAGCGCAGCACGGCGGCGTGCGCGTCCGTTCCGAGCGACCACGTCCACGTGCCGAGCAGCCACGCCGAGGGATCGACCCGCACCAGCGCCGGTTCGTGGTCGAGCGGGATCGCGAAGACCTGCGTCGCGCGATCGACCTCGAGGCGCAGGCGCGTCTCCTCCGGCAGCGGCGCCGGCCCGGCGTTGCTCGCGGGCGCCGCCGGCGCATCGGCGACGAAACCGACCTCGAGCGGGAACGCGTAGGCCGGATGTTTGTCGTCGATCGTCTGCTTCTGCGTCACCGTCAGCAGCGCGACCGATCGTTCCGCGTCCCAGCGATAGCTGACCTCGAGCTCGGGATGGCCGGCGCGCTCGACCCACTGCGCGAAGAAATGGCGCAGGTTGCGCCCCGTCTCGCGCTCGATCGCGCGGATCAAGTCGATCGTCTCGACGTTGCGCTGCGCGTTGTCCGAGACGTAGCGCCGCAGCGAGCGCTTCATCCGTTCCCAGCCCAACTCGCCGCGCAGCTGGTGCAGCACCGCGCCGCCCTTCTCGTAGAGGTGGCGGTCGAACAGCTCGATCGGATCGCGGAAGACGTTGCACACGATCGGACGGCGATAGCGATCGGCGTCCTCGTCGAGATAGCGCCCGACGATCGAATGGATGTCGTAGAGGTACTCGTCCCAGCCCTTGTCGGCCTCGAGCCACACCGCCTCGAAATACGTGGCGAAGCCTTCGTTGAGCCACGCCTGCGACCAGTCGCGGCAGGTGATCAAGTCGCCGAACCATTGGTGCGCCAGTTCGTGCGAGGCCAAGTAGTCGGCCGAATAGTCCAGATGCGCTCGCTCGTCGTGCAGGACACGATCGGTCTGCGTCGTCGCGGTCGTGTTCTCCATCCCGCCGAAGATGAACTCGGCGACCGCGATCTGCGAGTAGCACGCGTACGGGTACGGCACGCCGATCGTCCGTTCGAAGACGTCGATCATGCGCGGTGTGTTCCCGAAAGCACGCTCACCGTCGGCCTCGCGTCCGGGGGCGACCTCGTACGCCAGCGGAAAGCGATACGGCTGCTCGACGACACTGAACGTTCCCGCGACCATCGTGACGAGATAGGTCGCATGGGGGATGTCTTGCTGGTAGCGGAACGTCGTCACGCCGCCTTCGTCCGTCCGCGAGACGAGCTTGCCGTTACCGAGCGCGAAGTGACCGTTCGGCACGACGATCGTCGCCGAGGTCGTCTGCTTCTCGTCGGGATAGTCGAAGCACGGGAACCAGAAGCGCGCATCGGAATCCTGGCTCTGCGTCCAGACGTGCTTGGGTTCCGTGTCGATGAAATAGAGCCCGCGCCGTGGTTCCTCGACGCTATAGTCGACCGCGAACACGACGTCATCGCCCGCTTTCAGCGGCGGCGCGAGCGTCAGCTCGAGCGTCTCGCTGGTCGAGCGGAACGTGACCGCGCCGCCATCTGGCCGGCGCACGTCGTGCACCTGGAGGTCGACGGCGTCGAGGACGAGCCGGGTCACGCCGTCTTCGATCGCGCGGACGGTCGTCGTGCAGACGGCGTCGAGCCGATGGCGTTCCAGGTCCGGCCGCAGGTGCAGGTCGATGTGCAGGACGTCGACCACCCGATCGGGGCCGTACTGGGGGCGCGCGCCGGGCAGCGCGAACGGACGGTGGTCGCTCACGAAGCGCCAGCATTCGCGCCGGTGCGGAGGCCTCCCGTCTCTTACTGCGTCATGATTGCGGTGGGAGCGGAACGTCCCAACGCAAGATGCGGAGCGCGTCGGGCTTGGGCGCATCGCACCAGGTCACGAAATAGCGGCGCGCCGGGACGCGATGGCCGGTCGGGTCGGTGTACGAGTAGTCCAACTCCGGTCCCGGCCGCACGTCGCCGCACGCCGCCGCCAGGCGACGGGCGAAATCCGGACGGCCGGGAGACGTTTCGGGTCGCCCGGGCGTGGGCACCAGCGCTTCTTTGTCGAGGAACAGGATGCGCTCGGGATGCATGTCGGGATCGTACCAGTGCTTGGCTTCCTGGCCTTGCGCGTTGTAGCCGATGAACACCGGCGCGATCCCGGCCTCGTAGTCCATCTGCGAGGAAAAGCCGTAGCCGTCGGTGACGACGATCGCGTCGTTGGCGTCGGCCATCCGGCGCACGTCCTGCGCCAGCGACCAATAGGTGAAGATCTCGAACGGACCGTCGTTGCGCAGTGTCGACCCGGTCTTGCGGAACTGCTCGTAGAGCGGCCCCGGGAAGGCCGCCGCGACGAACAGCAACGGCACGAGCACCAGCGCCGGCACCGCCGCCGCGCTCGCCCACAGCACCCGCGTGCGTTGTGCGAGCGGCAAGAGCGCGATCCCCATGCCGACCGAGAGCGACATGTACGGTCCGATGATCCAGTGCAACTCGATGCGCTCGTGGAAGTTGAGTACCAGCAGCAGGGCAACGAGCGGAATCGCCGTCCAGCCGACGAGCGCGTTGCGCGGCCGCACGAGCACGAACAGGGCCGCGATCCACAGACCCGGCGAGTACGCGCCGGCGCACGCGGCCAGATACGTCAACGGCCGGATCGCCGAGGGTTGCGGCACGTGGCGCTGTTGAAACGCGAAGGCGAACGTCACCCAATCGTGCGTCACGTTCCACGCCAAGAACGGGATGAGCAGCACGAACGCGACCGCGAACGAGAGTCCGAGCCCCTCGCGCCACAACCGCCGGTGCGCGGGTGCGTGCGACCAGGCCACGATCCCCGCGATCAGCGCCCAGGCAAACATCTTCGAGAGCAGCGCGAACGCGAGGGCCTGACCCAGGAACACGAAATCGCGCCGGCGCGCCGTCTGCGATGCGCGGACCGTGCAGTACATA
>JBEKAU010000455.1:0-2928 GCA_050015755.1 Vulcanimicrobiaceae bacterium
CGATGAACCGGCCGGCCGCGCTGAGCGGTGTCGTGACACCGCCGACCGAGACGACGTCCGGATCGACCGCGGGCCACGAGACACACTTGTCGTCCGTATCGCCCGGCACCGCAGGTCGCGCGCACCCTTGTGCGCCCGCGTCACCGGAGCTGATGAACACCGCGACGCCTTCGGCGCTCAGCGCGGCGTATTCCATGATGCCAAACGTGTCCGTCGAGTAGTTGCCGTTGTTGTCTTCGAAGTAGTACGGCGCTGCCGACTCCTCCGACTGGCCATAACTCAGCGAGAGCACGTCGGCGCCGGAGTCACCGCCGTTATTGTCGGCAATGGCCTGTTCGATCTCGTCGTCCGACTCGTCGATGCCGATGTACGCGTAGCCGTAACCGGTCGTCGGGTCGGGCGCGCAGTTCGAGACCGACGGGCTGCCGCACTCGTCCGGCACGTAGGCGAGGTAGAACAGGACGTTCGCATCGGGCGCGAGCAGCGCCGACTCGGTGTCGATCTGCGCCTCGGCGTCCTCGGGGTTGCACGCCGGCAGCTCGTTGGCCGGCGGCGCGGAATTCTCGCACGCGGGTGAAGTCACCGGCGGCGGCGTCGCTGTCGGCGACCCGTCACCGATCGGCTGCGCCAGCGCAGCCGCCGACGAGGTGACGTCGACCTGCGTGACGCCGCCGGTGCCGGCTCGGCCCAGAATCGTCTGCGGCCAGCCGAACTGTCCCTCGTACGCGGTAATGTCGTCGGGATCGAATGGTCCGGTTCCGATGATCCCGAGCTTGATGCCCGCGCCGGTGTAGCCGGCGCTGTACGCGCCGGTGAAGTCGAACGCCGAGGCGATCTGCTGCGGGGTGTACCCCAGGGCGTAGTTGTTGCCCTGACCACCGCCGACCGGCACGTCGGCACGGTACGGCGTGTTGAACTTGCGCAGATCCTTGACCAGGGAGACGCCGATGAGCGGTACCGATGCAGGCACGGACGGCGCGACGGACGGTCCGATCAACTTGCCGCCGCTGGCCGTGTATAGACCGAACGACGTGTTGAGCGCCTTTTCGACATTGGCTTGCGTTCCGGCGACCGATAGCGTGAGGCGTTGCGGCCAGCCCGCGACCTTGAGACCGAACGAACGGAAGTAGGTCGCCGCGGCCTGGTAGTCGCTGGCGCTCGCACCATAGCGCGTCCCAATCTGCGTGGACGAGAGGAACTGCCGGTACGAACCCGAGCCTGGCGTGTTGGCGGCCGCCGCATACGCGACCAGCCCGGCCGCGTTCTGCGGCCGAACCAGCGCGGTGAACCGCACGGTGCCCATGGTCACCTTACCACTGAGTTTCGCGCCGCTCAGCAGTTTGGCGCCGTAGGCGAGCTTGGTCGATGAGGACGACGGAGCGTTCGTCGCGGTCCCCGTCGGCTGTTGGGCCGCGGTGGGCGTGACGTGGCTGCCCCCGCCTCCACCGCTGCACGCGGTGAAGGCGAAGGAGACGAGGAGCGCGAGCGCGCTCGTGCGAGCCATGATCGAGGTCTTCATCTCAGCGCACCTTCCCGGACGACGAACGCTTCTCGCGCGTGATGCGCCGCAGCGCGTCGACACGCGCCTTGGCGACGATGTGGTCGAACCGCGCGCGCGTCGCAGCGACGAACGCGATCGGCAGACCGGTTGCAGCAGTGGTGGAACGTTTCGTCGATGCGCCGCTGCGCGCCACCGACGATGCCGTCGTCGCGCTCGAGAGCGAGAGCGTTTCGGTCTCCGTCGACGTCTCCAGTGCCCCCGTATTTCCGCCGGTGGCGATCAGGTAGTTGCCGTCCTGGCCACTGAAGTCGTAGTAGGTTTGGATCGTGTCACTGAGCACGATGCAGACGGTGCCGGGGCCCGGCAGATCGTAACTGCTCGTGGTCCGCGTCTCGGTCTGACCGATGCCCATGTCGGAGCTGGTGAGCTGATCTTGCACCAGCGTCGGCGTGCCCGTCGCACCGGCGTACGCGGTGCAGCCGTTCGGCAACGCGGTCGACGGCGTGATGGTCACTTGCTCGGTCGAGAGTGCCGGCACCGTGGTACCGTACCAGGCGGGAGCACTGAACGAGTCGACCAATTGGCCGCCCTCGAAAATGCCGACCGGCACCGACGCGGGCGACGTCGAGGTGGTCACCGGTTCGAACGCGACCGTGACCGGAGTTCCATTGAACAGGATGGTTGCGCTTCCGCTGCCGTCGCTGCTGTCCTGATAGGCGTTTTGGAACCCTTCATCATCCCAGGTCGTCGCGGTGTAGCTGCCGTCCGCGTTTTGCGTGCGTACGGTGGTCGGGGCGTTGATCGGATTCCCGTTCTGGTCGTACGCCTGATCGCCCGGATCCGTCTCGTTGTAAGTGAGGACCGCGTTGTCGGTGAGCGTCTGCGCGGTTTCCGGAATCGCGGTCAGCGCGCCGTTGCTCGCGCCGTACGTCGTGCTGTAGACGACGCCGTTCGAGTCGGTCGCACTGGTCCCGGTCAGTCGCTCGACATAGCCGCCGCTGCCGGTTGCATTGTAGGCGAGCGTCGTCGACCCGGTCGACGTGATCGTCTGCAGCGGGTACGCGTCGGCCTCGTTCGTCGCGAGCGTGTAGTTGATGCCGTCGGTCGAACCGGCCGAGGTGATCGTCTGGGTGACGTTGGCCGTCGACGAAGACGAGACTGGCCCCGGCGTCGCATTCGGTTGCGAGGCGATCTCGTTCAACGTATACGCGATCGTCATCGTCCCCTTGAGGGTGAACACGTCCCCGCCTCCCGACGGGCGAACCGACGTCGTGACGGCGACCGCGAGCGTGCCCGCCGCGATCGAGGGATGGACCGCATCGCTGGCGGTCACGGTCCCGGTGCCGTCGGACGGCCCGGCGGTGAACGCACCGCCTGCGGCGATCGAGCCGATCGCGGGCGTCGCGGTGTACGTGAACGTCGCCTGC
>JBEKAU010000456.1:0-2921 GCA_050015755.1 Vulcanimicrobiaceae bacterium
GGGCGCGCAGCCTGGGGCGGAGCGCCGTTAAATGGGCTGGCTTGGCAATATGTTGGGTGGGATGTTCGGCGATTCTGATGCGGGTGACGTCGGCGCGGGGGCCGGCGCGATACTCGGCGCGCTCCTTGGCGGCGGCGGGGGCGGTGGTGGCGGCGGCGGGTCCGAAGGATACAATGCTACCGAGACGTACGATCGTATGCTGACGGGTCAGCGCAATACGCTGAACATCAACGACCAGTAGACCGGGAAGAGGAACGCACGTTGTCCGACGATCCGTTGCAGCCGCCGATGTTGACGGCGCCCGAGCCCGTCGCGGCGGTCGCACCGGCCGACGCGATCGGGAAGGTCCCGGTGCCGACCGACGAGCGCGCCACGCTCGATGCGCAGGCGCAGGATCTCGCCCGCGACGTCGCGCGCTTGGATCCGCGCAGCGCCGAGTACCGGGCGAAGCTCCAATCGCTCGAATCGCTCGCGAGCGCCGACATCGTGCGTTCGGCGAACGTCTCGAACCGGTTGATCGATCGGCCGACCCGCGCGATGGCGACGCTCTCGGAAGGCTCGCCGGTCGCCAAGACCCTGCTCGATCTGCGCGGGACGGTCGAGAAGCTCGATCCCTCCACGCAAGGCGACCTCTTCGGTGCCAAGAAATTGCTCGGCGTCCTGCCGTTCGGCAACAAGCTGCGCGACTATTTCCGTGGCTATGAGTCCTCGCAGACGCACCTCAACGCGATCATCGAGAGCCTGCGCCACGGCAAGGATGAACTGCTGCGCGACAACGCGGCGATCGAGACCGAGAAGACGACGATGTGGACGCTGATGGGTGAGCTGGAAAAAGCCGGCTACCTGGCGCGCGCCATCGGTGACGCCGTCGAGCGCGAGGTCGCGGCGTTGCAGGCGACGGATCCCGAGCGCGCCCGTGCGCTGCAAGAAGAGATTCTCTTCACCGCGCGCCAGAAGCAGCAGGACATCGCGACGCAACTCGCCGTCAACGTCCAGGGCTACATGGCACTCGACTTGATCAAGCGCAACAACGGCGAGCTGGCGAAGGGGGTCGACCGCGCGACGACGACCACCATCGCGGCGCTGCACACCGCGATCATCACCGCGCAGGCCGTCGCCAACCAGAAACTCGTCCTCGACCAGATCTCGGCACTGCAGTCGACGACCTCCAACCTGATCGTCTCGACCTCGCAGATGCTCAAGACCAACGCGACCCGCATCCAAGAAGGCGCCACCAACGCGACCATCGACGTCGACAAGCTCAAGCAAGCCTTCGCGAACGTGCGCGAGACGATCGACTCGATGAGCGACTACCGCATTCGCGCGCTCTCCTCGATGGAACGCACCGTCGATTCCCTCGGCGACGAGGTCGGCAAGGCCAAGGCATATCTGGCGACCCGCCGCGAGCTGACCGAACTGCCCGCCGGTGAGGCTCAGCCGGGAGCGCTGCCGTCGTAGCGCGGCAAACGGCCACCCAGGTGGCACGGGCGAGGCGCATCCTCGCGTCATGAGGCTCATCGACGGTGAGCTGCTCTCCTCGGCCTCCGACCTCAACGACTTTCTGGCGTGCCCGCATCGGGTCGCGCTCCGCCGCGAGGGGCTGCTGCACGGAGAGGCGCCGCCCCCCGACGACCCGACCCTGGCGCTGATCGCGCAGAAGGGCGCGCAGCACGAGCGTAGCGCGCTCCACCGCTTCGAGGCCGAGGGGCGCAGCGTCACCCGCATTCCGGACGACGATCCCTCGCCCGCCGGCGTGCGCGACGCGGTCGCCGCAACGGAAGCCGCGATGCGGCGCGGCGACGAGGTCATCTATCAGGCGGCGTTCGCGCGCGACGGTTGGACGGGCCGGGCCGACTTTCTGCTGCGCGTCGCCGAGCCGAGCGCGCTCGGCGACTGGTCGTACGACATCGCCGACGCGAAGCTGGCCGTGCGCGAGAAGGCCTCGTTTCTTGTGCAGCTGTGCGTCTATGGGCGTTTCGTCGAAGCGATCCAGGGCCGGTTGCCGGCGCGCGTCGAGGCACTGCTCGGCGATCAGCGGCCGGCGACGTACGATCCCTCGCGTTACGTCGCCTATGTCGACGCGGCACGCGAGCGCTATCGCGCGGCTCTCCCGCGGCTGGATGCGCGGGCCGTCCCCGACAAGATTGGCGCTTGCGGCGGCTGCGGCTACGCCGAGCACTGCGAGGACGCGCGGCGTGCGGTCGACCATCTCTCCTTCGTCGCGGGGATTCGCCGCACGCAGATCGCGCGGCTCGGCGCGGACAACATCACGACGCTCGCGCAGCTCGCCGCCGCCGACCCGCACGAAAAACCGCGCGGGATCGGCGGCGAAACGTATGCCAACCTCGTTCGTCAGGCAGCTTTGCAGGCCCAGCAGCGCAACGGGACGGCGGTCTACAAATTGCTCCCGCCGCGCGAGCGCGCGGGCTTCGCACTTCTGCCGGCACCGGACGAGGGCGACGTCTATTTCGACATGGAGGGCGACCCGCTCTACGAGATCGGCACGGGCCTGGAGTATCTTTTCGGCGCGTTCACGCGCATCGACGGCTACGTCGAATTCTGGGGCGAGACACGGGATGAGGAGAAGCTCGCCTTCGAGCGGTTCGTCGATTGGCTGATCGAGCATCGCCGCCGCTACCCGCACGCGCACGTCTATCACTACGCCCCCTACGAGAAGGTCGCGCTGCGTACGCTCGCGATGCGCCACGGCACGCGCGAGGACGAGGTCGACGACTTGCTGCGCGGCGAGGTGCTGGTCGATCTCTACGCCGTCGTGCGCGGCGCACTCGCGCAGTCGCAGGAGTCGTACTCGATCAAGAAGCTCGAGCGCTTCTACGGCTTCCACCGCAGCGCCGACGTGCGCAAGGGTGACGACTCGATCCTGGTCTTCGAGCGCTATCTGGCCAGCGGCGAGGGCGAGG
>JBEKAU010000457.1:0-4214 GCA_050015755.1 Vulcanimicrobiaceae bacterium
CCGCTGGGCACCCGGAACTGGACCCCCGACACGTTGACCGCGATCAGCGGCGGAGCGATTCCGGCGTCGATCCAGCTCCGCATTTGCAGACACGCCTCGCGCAGCACGAAGTGGCCCAGCGAGACGATCGCACCGCTCCGCTCCGCCGCGACGATGAACGCGCCCGGTCCGAGGAAGCCGCGCGTTGGGTGGTTCCAGCGGACCAGCGCCTCGAGACCCACGATGCGCTCGCTTTGGAGATCGACTTGCGGCTGGTAGAGGACGACGAATTGTCCCTGCTTGACGCCTTCGGCGAGCTCCGCGTCCAGCGCGACGCGAGCGCGCACTTCGGCGTCCATGACGTCGGTGTAGAAGCGGTACGTACTCACGCCGTCAGCCTTCGCCCGGTACAGCGCGAGGTCGGCATGGGAAAGCAGCGCTTCGGCATTGGGCGACTCCGGCCCATACACCGCGATGCCGATGCAGGTACCCGTGTGGATCAGCCTCCCCTCGACCTCGAAGGGGCGGTCGATCGCGCGCACGATCTTCTCGGCGAGGACGGCCGCATCGGCGGGATGACGAATGTTGATCGCCACCGCCGCGAATTCATCGCCTCCGAACCGGGCGACGGTATCGATCTCGCGCACGCTCTCGTGCAGCCGTTCGGCGACCCGCTGCAGCAGAACGTCTCCTACCGGATGGCCCAGCGTGTCGTTGACGTCTTTGAAATGGTCGAGGTCGAGGTAGAGCACCGCGAAGCCTTCGCCGTAGCGGTTCTCACGGGAGATCGCTTTCTCCAACGCCTCGATGAACAGCCTGCGGTTGGGAAGCCCGGTCAGGACGTCGAAGCGCGCCATGCGTTCGATCAGCGCGTTCGCTTGTTTGCGCTCCGTGATGTCGCGAGCGACGCCCACGGCGAAGCGTTCCGTGCCGAGGGTCACGCCGTTGACGGACAACTCGATCGCGATCTCGCGGCCGTCCTTTCTCGTTGCTGCGAGCTCGAGCGTCGTGCCGAGAATCGCACCGTGTCCGTCGGCGACGAAGCCCGCCATGCCCTGCTCCGCCTTCTCGCGGAAGCGTGGCGGCGTCAACCATTGGTGAATCGACTTCCCCATCGCCTCGTCAGCCGAATAGCCGAAGATTCGCTCGGCGGCGCGATTCCAATAGATGATACGGCCGTCGCTTCCGATCGTAATGATCGCATCGAGAACCGTATCGCTCACCGTGCGAAAGCGCGATTCACTCCGTTCGAGCTTGCCGCGCGCTTCGCGCTGTGCGACCAAAGCCCCGATGACGCGGGCGAAGATGTCGAGGGCCTCCATCTCGACGGACGACCAGCGCCCCCAGTACTGCCCGTCGACCTGGATCGGCACGAGGAGGATCGATTGCGTCTGCAGCGCGCGCATCAGCCGATTCGTGAAGCTGTCCTCGCCGTCGGCGTAGACGATCACCGGCTTCCCGAGCCGGAGCGGCGCCAGCCACGCCGCGATCTCGGCCTCTTCCCCGCTGAACACGGAGAACGTGCTCTGAATCGTCGGCAGATCCGGCGACCGCTGCCACGTAAACCAGAGCGCGATCGCTAACTCTTCGACAGAACGTACGGCCTTGAGCACGCTGAGCCGGTCGGCATCCAACGCCTCGCCGATCGCCTGAAGCACGTGCGACATCGCATCCTCGAGCGAGGGCAGTTCGACGAGCTCAGCGACGCTGACGGTGATGGCGTGCAGGATGCGGTCGCGGAATGCCATCCCGTCCTGCGCGGCACGCCGGTTGGTGATATCCTGCGCGGTCAGCAGGAAGGCCTCGCGGCCTTTGAACACGGCACGGCGCACCGCGACCTCGGTCCAAAATCGCGTGCCGCTCTTGTGCATGCACTCCCAGTCGAAGAGCACTGCTTCCCCAACCGCCGCGCGCTCGCGGTACGCCGCTCGCATGACCAAGGTGGCACTGGAGACGTCGGCGGAGAGACGCGAGACGTCCAGCGCGAGCATCTCGGTCCGCGTATAGCCGAACATCTCGCAGATGCGCTCGTTGGCTTCGATGAAGCCGTAGGTATCGACCGCGATGACGAGGATACCGACGTTGACCGACTCGAAAATCGCGCGGAATGGTTCCTTGCCCGACTGCTCGGCTGAACCGGACACGCTCTCGACCCTCTTCATCGGCTTCACGCGACCACGCAATCGCTCTCACGGATGACCACCGGCTTCGGATAGCCGAATGCCGCGCGTGTGAGGGCGATCAGACCCAATGCGAGGCCGACGAGGACCGGCACGCGCAGCCATTGCATCAGCAACGACGACCGCTCGAGAACGGCGCGCGAGAACGCTCCCCAACTCTCTTCGGCCAGTGCGCTCGGCGGATACGCGCGTGCGGCGAAGTGCGTGGCGCCGGGGCCGGCCCCCGCGAGCGCGAGCGCCAACACCGAGACAGCGATCAGCGCAGCGATGACGGCAAGGACCAAACCGCGGCGCGCCCCCATCGTCGTGTACGCGAACCAGCCGACCACAACCGGGGTGAAGCCGGTCAGCACGGAACCGCTCATGATGTTCCACGGGATCATCACGAAGGTGACCGCCATCGCCGCAAGCCGCCGCAGCTGGGGGTAGCCCACGTAGACCGCGAGCAGCGCCGGAATCGCGACGACCAGTTGTGGGGCGTGCACGTGCACGCCGCCGAACACCGCGAACGCAGGCGGCACGATCACGAGCGCCGCCGGGTCGCCGCGCGCGTGCGACAGGCGAACCGCGACCATGACGCCGACGATCGTCGTCAGCGCGTACATGACCCCGCCCCACAGGACCGCGGTCCGCGCGCTCACGCCCACTGAGGTCAAGATCGAGGTCAGGCTGAACTGCCATTCATAGGCGTTCGCGAGCGCGTGCGCCGGCAGGACGTCGCGCACGTACGCGATGCTCGTCGGAACGCCGACCACGATCGCACCGACCAAACCGACGAGAACGCCGCACCCCAAGATGGGCCAGCGCGTCCGCGGCAGCGCGACGACCATCGCGACGAGCACCGGCAGCGCGATGTGCGGCTCGGCGCCGGCCACGACGGCGCACGCCGACGCGCCGATCCACGCGCTCCGTCGCACCAGGAGCGCGCTCGCGGCCAACGCGAGCAGCACGAACGGCATCGGCTGTCCCAAGAAGTACGTCTGCGTCCCGGTGATCGCCGCGAAGGCGAGGTTGAGCAGGACGACCGGAACCCCCGTCGCTCGCGCGTACAGCAGCACGGCAACCGTCATCGCGCCCAGCAGCGAGACCCCATAGACGATCGCCGCGAGCGGGAACGGCAGTAGCGAGAGCGGCACGAACGGCAGCAGCGCGGCCGGCGGGAGCGGAGCGGGCAAGGTCACCACGCGTGCCACGGGCAGCGGCGCCGGAGGGCGTGCCGCCCACTCGCAGGCGTGCAAGGGCTCTTCGAGGTACGGGTTCGCGCCCGTCGCGATAGCCTGGCCGCCACAGTAGAACGCGCGAAAATCTCCCATCAGGCTCGTCGTCCCGCTGACCGCGACCATCGTCGCGAACAGGACCGGCGCGAGCGCCCAAGCGGCAATCTCCGCGCGCGATGCCATGCTATTGCGAGATCACCATCTGCGAGCGGCTCGTCATCGGGATCACCAGCAGCGAAACGATCGGGGCGATGAAATGGAACGAGTACGTCACCGTGACGGAGACGAGGCAGCCGGTTCCGTTGTAGGGGCTGGCCGTGCTGCTGCAGCCCGTGTTGCCGCCCGGGCAGGTCGTCGTCACGACGAGCAGGCTCGGCGTGGTCCCGAACGCGGTGCCGGCCACGTATGCCTGCAGCGGATCCGGCGTCGTGCCGGCGCAGGCGGCGACGCTGTTGACGATGGCGTACCGCGTCGCCAGCCGCGCGCCTTCGGCCACCAGGTGGTAGGTGTACAGCGCCCGCGCGAAATCGAGGATGCCGAAAAACATCAGCAGCGCCGCCAGACTGGCGACGGCGAATTCAGCCAGGACCTGCCCGCGCTGGTTCACTGCGTCACCCGCATGTTGTCGGTGCGCACGACGGTGACGGATCGCAGCTCCGCCGGCAACGCGGCATAGTTGAGGAAGGACGGCATGACGCCGGTCACCACCACCTGCACGTACAGGTTTTGGTGACTCCCCGGACACGGGGCGGCCTGGCCGCAGGTCGACGCCGTGAGGTTTTCGCACTGACAGAAGTAGCTGGCGGTCGCGCTCACGCCGGCGGCATCCGCGTCGTTC
>JBEKAU010000457.1:4219-4775 GCA_050015755.1 Vulcanimicrobiaceae bacterium
TTCGTCGCCGCGGTCACCATCCCGTCAGTATCCGCGGCGGTCGTGTGGTTCTGCGCTCCATATTGCACACCGGCACGCGCCGCGTTGCCGACTTCGATGGCGAATTGGTCGGCTGCCCCGGCCTGGGCTAAACCGAGCAGCAGCAACAAGAGCAAGGGGGCAATGACGATCAGTTCGACGATCGCGGCTCCCGATGACGCGCGTTGCATCCTCACTCCGTCAACTCGGAATGTCCGGCGTAGCCCGGGAACGCGGCAGTCGGCACGTTGACTCCGCTTCCGTTGATCAGGAACGTGTTCGCAACGACCAACAGCCAGTTGCCGAGTTCGCCGTTGCTCTGCACGCTCGCCGTCGGGAAATACAACATCCCGGCAAGTCCGGAACCGCCGCCGTTCATCGTGAACGCCGACGTGTTGGCTGCGGGCTGATAGATCATCACCCCGATCGTGTTGCCGCTCGTCGGCGCACTCAGGCTGATGCTCGAGCCCTGAATGAGGATCGCCGCCCCGCTCGAGCCGTTGTAGAACGTCACCCCGGCGCCCGTAACGGTGGAAGC
>JBEKAU010000458.1:0-2906 GCA_050015755.1 Vulcanimicrobiaceae bacterium
GATGTCGCGGCCGTTGTCAGCGGCGGCTCCGGTTACGCTCAGCGCGCCGAACGAGAGGAAAGCCAGGGCCCAGACGGCGAGGGCGCGGTGCGCAGGCATCCGACCGCCGTTCGGAGTGAGACCACCTAGTTCTTGCGGAGGTCGGCGGCAGGACTGCGGCCGTGATGGGCGAGAGGCGCTGGTGATGCACATGCTTCGGTCAGCCGTCATCGCGGCGGTGATCGTGCTCGTGGGGGCCATGGCGGCCTCGGCAAGCACGGTTCGCGCGCTCGCGCTCCCCGCGGGATATACGATCGCCCCGGAAACGACGATGCCGGCTGTCGGGATCGATGGGTTCGGGACCGTCGTCGCGGTGGCGCAGCCGCGCGACCCGCGGCGTCCGCCGCTGGCGTTGCGCTGGACGCCTGACGGCGTGCGGACGACGTTCGTCCCGCTTCGGGCGCGCCGGCTTTCGCAGCACCCCGTGCCGGACGTGATCGAGCACGTCGCGATCGGGTTCGGTGGTGAGACGTACGTGACCACCGGGGTGGTACTCGAGGACATGGGCGGACTGCCGTACGAGGTGCAGCAGTGGAGCGCCGCCGGGACCGCGGTGAGTTGGACTTCTGCCACGTGTCCGGTGCCGGTGAACGAGCCCGACGAGCACGTTGCCGCCGTCGACGATCGTGGACGCCTCGCGCTCACGCGCGATATCACCGGACCCGGCAGTTCCGACGTCCTGCCCGATAACATCGGTGCGCTCGCGCCGTACGCGTTGATCGTCAACGGTCCGACGTGCACCGTCCTCGGCCGCGCGACGATCACGGCGCTGCGCGGCGCCTACGCGGCCGGCTATCGCGGGTATCTCGGCGGCCACCTCGCGCCTGACGACCTCAACACGATGCTCCAGCGCTTCGTCGCCGTGCGTTGGACCGACGGCGCGCTGCACGAGCTCGGCCTCGGCGTCGCACTGGCGGTGAACGCCCGAGGCCTCGTCGTCGGCGCGAGCGGGCCGTCCGGCCACGCCGACTGGGAGCATCCGACGATGGGTGGTGCGTACGTCCAGCCGGTGCCGCAAGCGCTCGCGTGGGACCCGAAGGGCAAGCGTATCGTGATCGCCGCGCACGCGCGCCGCAGCGTCGCGTACGACGTTGCCGACGACGGAACGGTCGTCGGTACGCTGCAGGAGCACGATGGCAGCTATCACGCGTTTCGGTGGCGGGACGGGCACGGCGAGTTACTCGATGAGCTCCCGCATTCGCCGGACTGGCGCTTCACCGCCGCCTTCGCGATCGCACCCGACGGCACGATCGCCGGCGTCGGTACGTATCGCGGCTCACCAGCCGTCTTCGTCTGGCACGCCTGAGGGCCGCCTACGGTCCGGCGGTTGCGGTGCGCAGTCGCGCAGTGCGGCCAGCTCCTGGGCGTCGCGGCCGGTATGCGCGGCAATCTCGACCACTCCGATTCCCATGTGGGCCTCGCAGCGTTGTTCGCCGGAGTGTGCCGCGCCAAGCAACTCTTCGCGCGACACGCGTCCGGCGAGGTAGCGAAGGAGTGGCGCCGGCCACTGCGATCCAAGCTGCGAGGCGCGCACCAGCAGGTGACTGCTATCGTCGAGGCCCAGCCGATGGTCGGAGGCGTGCAGCCACGCTGCCGCGGCCCCGGTAAGGTCGCTGACGGGCTGTTCGTCGACCAGTTGCTTGAAGTCGGCTTGCGCCTCGTCGAGGCGGCGGAGATGAAACTCCATCAGGCCCCGGTGAAAGCGCAACGTGTCCGCATCGTCGGCGTGCAGGTCCAACGCGCGGGTGGTGTCGTCGATCGACGCCGCATCGTTCCCGAGCGCCTCATACGTCGCGGCTCGCGTGGCATAGACCTCGCCGTCGTTCGGCCGCAGCCGCACCGCCGCGTTGAGGTCGTCGAGCGCGCGGGCGTCATGGTGCAAACGGAGGAGAACGGCCGCGCGATCCAAGTGGGCGATATCGTCGTCGGGGTTGAGCCTCAGCGCGCGATCGAAGTCGGCGATCGCCAATTGATTCTGGCCGAGATGCTGATAGCAGGATCCACGGTTCGCGTAGCTGTCGGAATCCTTGGCGTTCAGGCCGATCGCTGCCGAGTAATCGGTGATCGCGGCGCGTTCGTGGTGTTCGGCCTGGAGGGCGAGGGCCCGATTATAGAACGCGCCGTGCCGGTCGTCGGCGCTGAGGCCGCCGGCCAGGAGGCGCGTGCAGGCGGCGATGATCTGCCCTGGCGGCGCGGTCTCACTCTGGCAGTCGTCCTCGTCGTCGCGCGCCGCGGCCGGACACGCGACCGACGCGAAGACGGTGACCCCGAGGAGAAGAGCGAGTACCCGCACGGCCGCGCCGTTCGTCCTCGGCGCGGCCTGGTCTTGCCGTCCGGCGGCTAGCGGGCCTCGAGCGGGTAGATGACGCGCGCCGCGCGGAAGCGGTCGAAGTCGTGGTCGTTGGTGGCGATCGTCGCCCCGTGTTCGATGGCGAGCGCCGCGAGCGCGGCATCCGGGACGAGATTGCGCGTCGCGCGGCTCGCGAGCAGCACGTCGCGGAGAATCGAATAGTGCCGTGGGCCCGGGATGACGAGGGAAACCGTATCGATGGTAGCGAGCGCATCAATCGCAGCGATCGCATCGTCGATGGTCAACGGCTCGGCATAGATGCGCGGATCGGTCGCGAGGCGTACAAAGGTGACGATTGTCGACGACGCGAGGCCGACGGGATCAGCGCCTTCCAAGAGACCCGTCAGCCACATGCGAGCCTGTTCATACCACGGCGAGCGCCGGTCGAACGCGTACACGAGCAGGTTCGCATCGATCAGGATCATCCGTAGCGGCCTGCATCGAGATCGTCGATCAGTTGCTCGACATTGTCGATGTTCACGCCTGGCCGCAAGCCCATCGTGAAGGACGGCAGTTC
>JBEKAU010000459.1:0-2904 GCA_050015755.1 Vulcanimicrobiaceae bacterium
CATCCAAGACCCCTTCTGAGGGCGACGAGCAAGAGACAACTCTCCCCCAGGTGAGTTACTTGACACGTTAGGCGCTGAATTCGTGTAGGTGCTGCCACAACCTGATAGCGCGACAAGAATCACGCAAAGCTTCACTGCGCCGCGACTTAATCCGACGACTTTCAAGTTTTCCATGATCGCCTCTACTGTTCCTTACTTGCCAAAGTGCGCCACAATATAGCATTGAGACTTTCATTCTTCGCTACCAGCTGAAGACGACTAGGCCGTTATGCGCCGACTTTTTCCACCCTTGCCAGAAGCGCACGTTCGTGGCGCTCGACTCAGCGTAGGACGAGCCTCCGCCACCACCGCCGCCATTGCCGCCATAGTTCTCAGTACCACCGCCCGCTCCGCCGCCACCACCGCCGTAATAGCCACCGCCGCCGCCTCCTCCGCCTCCGTTGAAACCGCAGTCACCGATACCCTGGCACGCCGCGCCGCCGTGGCCGCCGCTGTGAACCAACCCATGGCGTCCCGGTTTACCATCCCCAGTGCTGCCCAGCCCGCCAGTGCCACCGGCCCCGCCAGCGTCTTGCGTTCCTCCACCACCGCCGCCAGCAGCCCCGCCGGAGGTGCCGCCGCCACCGCCGCTACCGGCTGTAAGGCCGCCGCCGCCGCCGCCGCGCCCAGGAAGGCCGCTGGTGCGGAAGTCGCCTGCGCCGCCTTCGCCGCCCCCTCCACCAGCGACCAAAACGCGGTCAAACAGTTTGCCACCGCTTTCTCGCACGTCGGAAGCACCGCCGCCACCGTTTCCGTAGCGATAGATACCGGTGTTGCCGCCATTTCCGCCGCCGTTGAAACCGCCGCCGGGTCCGGAAGCGTTGCCGCCGACGTACACCACGAGCCTCTCGCCCGGTGTGACCGGGACAACGGCATAAATACGTCCGCCATAGGCTTCGGGGGAACCCGCCCCGTGAGCCCCGAGAGCAACGACCGTGATGTGCGTCACGCCCGCCGGCACTTTGAAATCCTGCGCTCCGCCGGTGTAGTTAAACGTCTTCTGGTACGGAAGAGAGTCAGGGGCATCGCTCGGCACGACGCCGTTACTAGCTTGGCCGCCGCACGCTGCAAGCATGGCGACAGCTACGCAACTGCAAAACGCGTAGCGACCAAAAACCGAAATTTTCATCATGACTACCTTCTGGCGCGGGAACGCTCCGCCGCCTAGGACGTTCGGCCTAGCTCCCTCGGTTCCATCGAATTAGCCGGGCGCCGATCGGAAAAGCGGCAGGGTCCACGGTCCGTCGCCACGGTGCTGATCGGCTACCTTGCCCGAACAGTTGTAAGGAGTGCCTTCCAATGGCGCTTGCGCGGTATGATCCGACCGCAACGCACTTTCAATCCGTGGGAACCGCTACAGCCCATCGCTTCGGCGATCACACGCACCGGCAGGCGTTGCAGCTTCGGCAGAATGTCGCGCCGAAAGTCCACACGATTCAGAGATCCATCGTCGCACCACGCAGTAACGGCCCTGCGCTGCTTGGAGGCAGTGCTGGCTCGGCGGCGCTGCGCTTCGGGCGTGCTTGTAGGATCGTGACCGGCTGCACGCATAGCTGCGATCTTGGCTGGACCCCCGACGCGGAACGCGGGTGTCACGGCGCGCCGCTGTGCTTCCATCTGATCGGGGAAGCACTAAGGCCTTCCAAAACGAGGCCGGCGAGCATTGGGTCTTGCTAGCGTGAATTCCGCGGCGCAGCGCCGCTAGCAACAGAAGCGTGCGTGCGCGAGCTGGTACCCGATCAGCAGCAGAAGGCCGCTGACCGCTAGCGGGAGCGGCGCGGCGACAAGCGCGACGATTCGCGTTGCGCGGTTCTTGAGGGTTCTCATCGCAAGGGCGATGAGGGCGATGCTGGCGCCGGGGAGCACGAAAATGATGGCCGGAAGAAGTATCGGAAGCAGCGTTTGCGAGGCGCGCGGGGACTCGACGTCGACGAGCGCGAGTGCGATGGCGACGATTGTGAGAATGGGCGCGACGATTTTTGCGTCGTTGCGTAGCGTTGTGTTTGTTCTGGCGCTTAGGGTGATGAGGAACAGTGCGGCGACTGAGACGCCGTAGGCGATCGCAGCAATGCCGCAAGCAGGCAGGAAGAAGTCTGGATCCGTTATGGCGTCCACTATGTCGTCATTGTACTCGTTCGGGTGTCCGAAAATCGTCCGCTCCGTTTATTAAGGTCATCCAATGCCGTTTATGCGGCACTAATAGCACCGTATCGCCGCATTTGGGCCGTTTGAACTCCTTTTCGACGGCGACGGCCGCAACGGAATCCCGGCCGTATCCTGGACGATGCGCGAAAGCGCCCCCGCCGGATATTCGCTCTTCGATCTCTCCGTCGGCTGCGCGCGCGCGGCTGGCAAGTCGCGGCCTACACGATGGTGCCTAACATCACCGACGTGGCCGTCATGCGCGTCCTGATTCGGCACGGCTCTAGCCTCGACTTTGCCGACGCATTGCTCGAAGACATCAGCCGGTCCCTGGAGTATTTCAAGACACACCCGCTTTCCAAACCGATGACCGCGGAAGAAGGCGCGTCAAACAATCACGGTGCGCGCCCAAAACACTGAGCTCGGTCCGGTCACGCCGACTGATCCCTTTGGAGGTTGGGTGGTTTCGTAAGTCGCGAGTTACTCCTCGGGCGCGCGGTAGCCGAGCAAGCCATGTATCCAACAGTGAACGCGCTCATGGGTCTCTGGCGGTACGTACCGCCGAGGACATCGTGATCGTTCCTGATTGCGTCTCCGAGATCGAGGGCTTTCTCTGTACGATCACGCCTGAGGCACTCCTACGCCAAGCGGATCAAGCCGTTCAACTTCATCATCAGCGGCCACGTGGCAAAGCTCGGCCATCCGATTGGCGTCAATCCGGAA
>JBEKAU010000460.1:0-2900 GCA_050015755.1 Vulcanimicrobiaceae bacterium
GCTTGGTCGTGCGTCGCGTACACCGGCCACGAGAGCGGCAGCGGAATGTCTTCGAAGACCGCGCGCAGCCACCACGCGCCCTCGCGCTCGAACCAGAACGAGGGGACGGGGCCGCCATCGCGCACGAACGCGAGGTAGTCGCCGTTGGTGACGTCGTACGCGTCGATGCCGAAGGCGCCGACCTCGACGGCCGTCTCGTCGAATTCGTTGTCCCATCCGAACGGAATCGCATCGCGACGCGCGCCCAGCGTCGCCGCGCCCGCCGCGATCGCGACCGGCGAGCGCGGCGGCGCCGCTTCGTCGAGGTGCGTGCCGCGCGGGCCGCGCTGGTGTGCGCGATCGAGCCGGTTGATGATGTACGTCAGCGTCTCGTGGTGCATCTCCTCGTGCTCGAGGATGTTGAAGGCGGCCTGCCCGCGCACGAGGTTCGGATTGTCCGCATCCTCGAGCGTCGCGTGCGCGTACGCATCGAGAACCGCGGCGTCCCACGCCGCGCCGAGGCGTTCGACCACCGCGCGCTCGGGCCACACCGCACGCTTGTGCTGCGCGGCCAGCGCGACGTCGCGCGGATCGATGCCGCGGTTGAAGAGCTGCTCGAATTCCGCGTCGAGCGCGGGGCGGTGCAGCGCATCGCGGACGAGCGTGATGTACGAGAACGCCGGCAGGTGGCCGTGGTAGAAGACGAACGGATGGCGCAGCGGAATCGGCGAGGCGCCGTATGCATCCGGCGCGATCGTCGCGAAGAGATCGGCCGTGCGACGGCGGTTGGCCCGGTAGCGGGACGCCATGGCCTCCCGGTCGATCAGAGGGAGCGCGAGCGTGTCCACGGCGGATTCTTACCCGACCGCGCGACGAATCCCGCGGCCCGCCAGGTACCCCGTCATCGCCTCGGCGTCCATCGGCCTGGCAAGGTAGAAGCCCTGGACGCGGTCGCACCGTTCGCGGCGCAAGAACGCGACCTGGTCCTCGGTCTCGACCCCCTCGGCGCAGACCTCCAGCCCCAGGCTGTGCGCCATCGCAATGACGGTCCGCACGATCGTCGCGTCGTCCGGCTCGACCAGGACGTCGCGCACGAACGATTGGTCGATCTTGAGCGAATCGAGCGGAAACCGGCGTAGGTAACCCAGGGAAGAGTACCCGGTGCCGAAGTCGTCGACGGAGATGCGCACGCCGGTGGTGCCGATCTCCTCGAGGATCTGCACCGAGAGCGCGGCGTCGCTCATCGCGACCGACTCGGTGATCTCGACTTCGAGCCGGTCGGCCGGCAGACCGGTGCGCGCGAGCACCTCGCCGATTTTCTGCGCGAGCGCAGCTTGATGGAACTGCCGCGCCGACAAGTTCACCGCCAGGCGTACCGCGGGCGCGACCGCTTCCCATGCCCGCACGTGCCGGCACGCCGTCTCGAGCACCCAATCGCCCAGCCGCACGATCAAGCCGCTGATCTCCGCGCTCGGGATGAAATCGTTGGGCAGCACCAAGCCCAGTTCCGGGTGCTGCCAGCGCACCAGCGCTTCGACCGAGACGACCTCGCCGGAGGCGAGATCGATTTGCGGTTGGTAGTGGACGACGAACTCTTCACGCTCGAGCGCACGCCGCAGCGACTTCTCTTGCGAGATGCGCGTGCGCAAGTTCGCGCCGAGCGCGGGGGTGAAGAACTGGTGCGTGTTGCGGCCGCGCTCCTTAGCGCGATACATCGCGACGTCGGCATGCTTGATCAGCGTGTCGGCGTCGTCGCCATCGGTCGGAAAGACCGCGATTCCGACCGACGTCGTCACGTACTGCTCGAAGCCGTCGATCAGGATGACCTGATCGATCGCGGCGACGATCCGCTGCGCCAGCCGGTCCAGCCGCGCCGTCGAGGGATCGTGCGCGACCAAGACGATGAACTCATCACCGCCCATGCGCGCGACCAGTCCTTCGCCGCCGACGACCGTCGTCAGGCGATCGCCGATCTGTCGCAGGAGGCGATCACCCAGCGCGTGCCCGAGCGTATCGTTGATGTCCTTGAACCGGTCGAGGTCGAGGAACATCACCGCGACCCGCGTGCCCTCGCTGCGCGCAAGCTCCAGTTCGTCGCGCAAGCGCTCGGAGAACCAGGCGCGGTTGGGGAGCGCGGTCAGCTGATCGTTGTAGGCCAGGTGCTTGAGCCGCGCGCGGGCGCGGCTGCGCTCGATCGCCGAAGCCACCAGCGCGCCCATCAGCTGGACCAGGTCGCGATCGCTCTCGGTGAACGGTTCGGCGCGCGGCTCGGGTGAGACGAAACACAGCGAGCCGTAGCGTGTGCCGCCGACCTCGATCGCGGTGCCGATGTACGCGCCGGGCATCGCGGTCTCGTGGCTGAGGTTGGGCAGCTCGCGCATGTCTTCGAGTGCGAGCGCGCCGTCGGTGGCCAGCGCGAGCCGGCACACCCCGCGCGAGATCGGTGTGCCGACGGTCGCGACGCAGCGATCGGCTTCGGCGTCGTAGAGCGCGCCCGAGGTCATGTTCAACAGACGGCAGCCGGCGTCGATCGTCGCCGCGATCTGATTTTCGGCGGTCGCATTGGCCGCGGCGGCGACGACGTAGAGCTCGCGCAGCCGGGCGGTGTGGATCGCGACCGCGCGTTCGGCCCGTCGGATCGCGCTCAGATCGCGGGTGATCAGGTGGACGCCGGCGATCTCCGTGCGGCGGACGATCGGAACCATCGTCGCCAAGATCGGATACGTCGAGCCCGCTGGACCCAGCGCGCTCAGCTCGACGCTGGTCGCGCGACCGTCAGCGGCGCGCCGCAAGACCTCGACCGCATCGCGCGCATCGGCCGGCGCGAACAGGTCGGTGACCGGACGTCCGATCAGGTGTGCCTCGTCGCTGCCCTGACTGCGCAGCGCCGCTGCGTTGGCGCGGGTGATGATCCCCGCGCG
>JBEKAU010000461.1:0-2897 GCA_050015755.1 Vulcanimicrobiaceae bacterium
GGCCTCGCGCAGATCACGCGGCGAGAGGTTGACCGCGATGCGGAAGGTCGGGTGCGTCTTGCGGATCTTCGCGACGGCCTTGCACGCCTCGCGCAGCATCCAACGGTCGATCGCGACGATCGCCCCCGTCTCTTCGGCGATCGGGATGAAGGTGCTCGGCTCGACCGTGCCACGGGTGCGGTGGTTCCAGCGGATGAGCGCCTCGCAGCCGGTGATTTTCTTGGTCGCCAGGTCGACGATCGGCTGGAAGAGGACCCGCAGCTCTTCGCGACCCAGCGCGTGCCAGAGGTCGTTCTCGAGCGCCAGCCGCTCCGAGGCGGCCGCCTCGATCGTCGCGTCGTAGATCGCGTGGCGGTTGCCGCCGCGGGCTTTCGCGCGGTACATCGCGGCGTCGGCGTGCGCGACGATCGCCTCGGCGGTGCGGCCGTGATCGGGGAAGATCGCGGCACCGACGCTGGCGGTCACGAACAGCTCGCGGCCGAGCACGTTGAGCGGCGTCTTGAGCACGCGCAAAATGCGCTGCGCCGTCGAATCGGCGTCACCGGCGTCGACGACGGAGGGGACCAGCACGATGAACTCGTCGCCGCCCGGACGCGCGATCACGTCGCGCGGGTGCAACGCTTCACGCAGCCGCCCCGCGACTTCGCGCAGAACCGCGTCGCCCACACCATGGCCGAGGGTATCGTTGATCGTCTTGAAGCGATCGAGATCGACGTAGAGCAGGGCGAAGCGCCGGTCGTCCAGACTGGCCGTTTCGAGCGCGGCGTTGAGGCGCTGCTCGAGCGAAAGCCGGTTGGGCAGGCCGGTGAGCCGGTCGCGGTGCGCGCTCTCGAAGAGCTGCTGCTGGGTGCGCTTGAGCTCGGTGATGTCGAGCGAGACGCCGACGGCGCCGAGCACGCGCTTCTCGCTGTCGCGCAGCGGCTCGAGGTGATGCCGCAGCCAGCGTTCGCCGCGTGCGGTCACGATCCGAACCGACTCGCCGCTGAAGACTTCTTCGAGGACGTGCTCGGAGAGCAGTGCGTCGCACGGCTGACCGATCATCTTCTCGGGGTCCAGCTCCAATTCGCCGAGCGCGCCGCCGGCGACGGCGGTGAACCGGGCGTCCCGATCGGTGGTCCACAGGACCGCGTCGACGTTCTGCGTCACCAGCCGCATGCGCTGTTCGTTCTCGCGCAGCTGCGTCTCGGCGCGCATGCGCTCGGTGACGTCGCGCAACTGGATCAACGTCTCGGTGGCAGCCGGCTTGATGCGCACCTCGACCCACGAGCGGGTCGAGGGGAAACTGTGGATGCTCTCGACGACGTTGCCGGTGCGCCGCGCATAGCGGATGTCGGGGACCAGTTCCGAGCCGAGCGGATCGACGACCGCGTCGAGCGTCTCACCGACCAGGCTGCCGGCGATCGCGCGCAGGAGCCGCTCCGCTTCCTCGTTGACGTGGGTGATCCGCATCCCTTCGTCGACGATATAGAGCCCATCGCCGACCGTCTCGAGCACGTTGAAGCGCCGCTCCACCGCGTCGGCCGCCTCGGCGCGCGCCGCCCGCACGACCGTCAGCATCCGCGCCGCCCACACGCCGCCGCCAACCAGCGCCAGCGCGAGCAGAATTCCCAGCGCGACGATCACGCTAATCCCCGCGCTTGCGCGACGTCGAGCAACTCACCCCGCGATCGGACGTCGAATGCCGCGTAGACCTCATTGACTTGCCGCTCGATCGTGTAGAGGCTGCGGCTGAAGCGCTTGGAGAGCTCAGCCAGCTCGGCACCACCGACCAGCGCGCGCGCCAGTTGCCGTTGGAACGGTGAGAGGGCCGCGGGCATCGCCGCTTCGCGCGCGACGACGTCGTCGGCGAACGTCGCCAGCGGGCAGTTCGGATAGTGCTTCGCATGCCCGACGGACGCATCGCGCCAGCGCTGTTCGCCGGTTGCTTCGAAGAGCATCCCGGCAGCGAGCGCCGAGCGGAAGTGATACTGCACCTTGTCAAACGCGTCGTACGCGCTCGTGATCGACGGAATCGCGACGTCGCCGCGCCCTAGCGTGAGGTCGATCGACCCTTGCGCGTACCGCACGAACGCAGCAGAGCGTGGGTCCTTCGCCATGGCCAGGATCGGATCGACAGCGTCCGATGCGCCAATCGAGCCGTAGATCGCGGCATACCGCTGTGCGCGCACCGCGTCGACCCGCGCGAACAGCGTCGCGAGCACCGGCAGCACGGCACGCTCTTCTCCGACAGCGGATTCCCACCGCACATCGCGTGCGAGGCGATCGGCTTCGGCGAGTTCGTCGAGCGACCAGACTTCATTGCGTGAGATCCGCGCGACGTACGCCCGATCGAGGTGCGCCATGATTTGCCACGGCACCGACGGCGCGACGGCGCGCGCGTCCTTGAAAGCCCACTGAGCGCGGCCGGATTGACCGCGCATGAACGCGTCCCAGCCGAAAAAGCGCAGCGCATTGAACTGTTCCGTCGCGAGATCCGGCGTCCACGCCAGTCCCTCGGCCGCGGCGCGGGCGACCGCAACGCCCTCGCCGTCTGCCGTTTCGAACGCGATGACGGCCAGCGTGCCGATCGTTCTCGCGCGGATATACGCATCGAGCGGCTCGCCTCCGCGCGGCTCGATCGCAAGCGCGGCTCGGCAGTCGGCAACCTGCCCGCGGAAGTCACCGGCAATTGCATGATACCAACTGCGAATGTTATACGTCAGCGCCACGTAGTTCGGGTCAGGATGCGAAAACGCGATCGCGAACTCTGGCGCACCGAGGTTGGTTTCACGCCGCATGTAGCCGCGACGCAGGAGATGGTACGCGAGAGTCTGCTCACCGTTCGGCACTTCGGCAGCTAGCGCGCGGGCTGAAGTGTAAGCCGCGTCGCCGGCGTCGAAGTCGTTGAGCCGATAGTG
>JBEKAU010000462.1:0-2896 GCA_050015755.1 Vulcanimicrobiaceae bacterium
GAGGGTCGGCGTCGAGAAGGCCGTGAGCGTGTCGGGTCCGCCGCTGCCGCCGAGCGCGACGGTATAGAAGTTGATCGTGCCGCTCGAGGCGCTCGTCTGTTCCACCACGGCGAGGAAGTTGTCCGTCGGCGGTGCGATGCCGGTCGAGAACGTGAACGACTTCGTCACCGCGAACGAGAGGCCGTCGTTGCCTGGCGGAACGAGCTTGAGGTTGACGGTCCCGCCGGTCTCGCCGCCGCTCGTCGGGGTGAGCGTGAACATTCCGGCGCTCTGATTGATCGTGAACGAGACGTTGCCGCCGGTCCCGGTGATGGTGCCCGAGGTCGTCTGGTAGGTCGAAGTGTTGTCCTCGATCTCGATCGTCGGCAGACCCGGCGCGACGATCGTCTTGCCGTCGGCGTCGGTCGAGCCGATCGTGAACGTCACCGGTGATGTTCCAGTGTCGCCGAAGGCGGTGCCGACCGTGCCCACCTGGCACGCGCCGCTGCCGGTGACGGTGAACGCGCTCACGTTCGCATCGAGCGCAATCGCGAAGCTGTTGGCGACGCCTTCCTGAACCCACTCCACAGCGGACTGCTCCGAGAGCTTGTTGCCGGTCCCGCCGTTCGCGTCGTAGCTGATGATCTGGATCGTCGTGTCGCCGATCGGCATCTGTTCATCGACCGTGCACTTATAGTTGCCCGCATTGAGCGGGTCGGTCCCGCATTGGCCGGGTGTGTTCGGGTTGCCGGTCAAGTTCGCGAAATTCGTCGCGTTCAGCGCGACCAGGTACGACGGCTCGGTCGAGTAGATGTCGGTGCCGGTGCCGTGGATCTTCACGTCGGTCGCTTGAATCGTGATCGATTTCGTCGCCGAAGAGAGGTAACGCGGCGCGCGCTTATTGGCGGCCGTGGTCGGCTTGGGAAAACTGAACGAAAATACGGTGGATGCTGCGGTCCCGGCTCCGGAGCCCGATCCCGATCCCGATCCCGATCCCGAGCCATGCGTGGCGGGAACGGTCGCGCCGTGCCCACCCGCGCAGCCGGCGACCAATACCATGACGGCCAACGTCGAAAGACGGCGGACCATATTCAGCGCAGATCGGCTCACGGAGGCGCTCCAAAAAACTCGAGACAAAAAGCGAGAGCACGCCTTCCCAAAGAGACGCATGCCCACGGCAACCTACCGCAGGCGTGATGGAGAGGCCTGCGCAGCTCGGCGGTCTCGCCTCGCGAAAGGCGTGTCGACCGTTCATTTTCTTGGTGATCGTGAAGGAAACGTCGAGATGACCTCGGCCCCGGCATTGACCGGCCCCTCAGGCGTCGAAGACGACGCGTGATGGACCACTCGGCGATCGACGAGCGCGGCCTGGACGTTCTCGACTTTCCGCGCATCCGCGAGCAGTACGCCGGGCAGACCCACGGCGTCCGCGCCGCCGCGCGCGCCGCCGCCGCTCTGCCGAGCACCGATCTCGCAACCGTGCGCGTGCTGGTAAGCGAGACAAGCGAGATGCGAGCACTGGCGCAAACCGGCTTCGGTCTCGAGCGGATCGAGGACGTCGACGAGGCGATCGCGACCGCGGCGCGCGGCATCGCGCTGGCGGCGCGCGAGCTGCGCGCGATCGCCGACGCGCAAGCGGCCGGCGCGGCCGCGGTGCGAGCGATCCGCGAGGCGGAGTTGGAATTGCCGCTGCTGCGGGCGCGCAGCACGACCTTTCGCGCGCTGCCGCAGCTGGTCGCGCGCATCCACGATGCGATCGACGAGCGCGGCACCGTGATGGACCGCGCCTCGGCGGCGTTGGGGCGGATTCGGCGGGGCATCGCGCAGGCACAGGACGACGCCCGCGACCGCGCTGCCGCGCTCGTGCGTTCGGCGCGCTACGCGCAGGCGATCCAAGACGCGATCGTCACCTTGCGCGATGGCCGCTACGTCGTGCCGGTGAAGGCCGAGTTCCAAAGCCAGATCCCCGGCATCGTCCACGACTCGAGCGCCAGCGGTCAGACGCTGTTCGTCGAGCCGCTCGAGACCCTCGAAGCGAACAATCGGCTGCGCGCGCTGCAAGCGCAGGAGCAGGCCGAGATCGCGCGCATCCTCGCCGAGCTCTCGAGCCTGGTCGGGCGCGAGGCGGAGCAGGCCGCCGTCAACGTCGACGTCTACGTGGAGCTCGACCTCGCGGTCGCGCGCGCGGAGCTGGCCGGCCGCATGGACGCCGTCGCCCCCGAGCTGTCCGCCGACGCGGTCGTCGAGCTGGTCGACGCGCGTCACCCGCTGCTCGGCGCCCGCGCGATCCCGCAGTCGGTGCGCCTCGACGACGAAACGCGTATGCTGATCATCTCCGGCCCCAACATGGGCGGCAAGACCGTGACGCTCAAGCTGGTCGGCCTCGCCGTGCTGATGACGGCGTGCGGCCTGCACATCCCCGCCCTCGCGGCGCGCATCGGTGTCTTCGCTCGCGTCTGCACCGACATCGGCGACGAGCAGTCGATCGTCCAGAACGCCTCGACCTTCTCGGCGCACCTGCGGCGCTTGGCCGAGATCGTCGAGGGTGCCGACGATCGTTCGCTGGTGCTGATCGACGAGATCGGGAGCGGGACCGAGCCCAACGCCGGCGCGGCACTGGCCGTCGCGGTGCTCGAGCACCTGCTCGCGCGCGGTGCGCGCGTCGTTGCGACGACCCATGCCACCGAACTCAAGCTGTTCGGCGCCGATCATCCGCACGTCGCCAACGCCAGCGTGCGTTTCGACCCTGAGACGTACGAGCCGACCTATCAGCTCGACGTCGGCTCGCCCGGCCAGTCGCTGGCGTTCGCACTCGCGCGCCGGATGGGGCTCACGCCGGCCGTCGTCGCGCGTGGCGAGGAGCTGCTCGGCAATCAAGAACGCGACTACGATCGCGCGCTGGCCGAAGCGGCCGAAG
>JBEKAU010000463.1:0-2891 GCA_050015755.1 Vulcanimicrobiaceae bacterium
CGCGCACCAGCGTTGCGATCGCCTCGACGAGTTCGGGCGAGGTCGTCAGCAGCGCGGCCGGCGCTTCCAGGCGCAGCGATTCCTTCGGTTGGATGCCCCAGGCGGCGCGCGCGTTGCGCAGCTCATCGACCTTCGCGATCGCAGCACGGAACGTCGTCGCGTCGTCCGGGAAGGTCGGGATCTCGGCCAGGTCCGGCCACGAGGTGGTCACGATCGTGTCACCGTCGTGCGGCAGGCTCAGCCAGATCTCTTCGGTGACGAACGGAGCGATGGGATGCAGCGCGCGCACGAGTGCGTTGAGCACGTACGAGAGGACCGCCGCGCGCGTCGCACGCTGGGACGGCGCCTTCGTCACCTCGACGTACCAGTCGCAGAACGTGTACCAGCCGAACTGCACCAGCGCGTCGGCGGCGACGCCGAAGGCGAACCCGTCGTACGATTGTTCGACGGTCGCGATCAGCGCGTGCAGCTCGCTGAGGATCCAGCGATCGGCGATCGTCAGTCGGCCGTAGGGCGGCAACGTCTTCGCGCCGGGGAGCCCTTCTTCGAGCGAACACGTATAGCGCAGGGCGTTCCAGAGCTTGGTGCCGAAACGCTTGGCCTCGTCACAGGCGCGCTCGTCGAAACGCAGCTCCTGCGATTCGAGACGCATTTGGCGCAGGATACCCAGGCGCGTGCCGTCGGCACCGTACTTCGGCACCAGGTCCGTCATCGGGTCGATCGCGTTCCCGAGCGACTTCGACATTTTGCGCCCGTGGAGATCGAACACCAATGGCGTGACGAACACGGTTTCGAACGGGATCTTCCCGACGAACCGCAGGCCTAGCATCACCATGCGGGTCACCCACAAGAAGATGATGTCGCGGCTGGTGATCATCACCTGGTTGGGGTACCAGTGCGCCATCTCCGGTGTCTTCTCAGGCCAGCCGAGGATCGAGAACGGCCACAGGCCCGAGGAGAACCAGGTGTCGAGCGTATCGGGATCGCGACGCAGCTCGCTCGTCCCGTAATCGCGTTGCGCGATCGTGCGCGCCTCGTCCTCGTCGTGCGCGACGACGATGTCGTCGTTCGGTGTGTACCACACCGGGAGCTGGTGACCCCACCACACCTGGCGTGAGATGTTCCAGTCGCGGATGTTCTCCAGGCTCGCCGCATAGGTGCGACCGAAGCGCTCGGGGACGAAGCGGATGCGACCATCACGATATGCGTCGAGCGCGGGCTTGGCGAGATCAGCGATAGCGACCCACCACTGCAGCGAGAGCAGCGGCTCGATGATCGCACCGGATCGCGAGCTGGTCGGGGCCGTCGTGTGGTACGGCTCTTCTTTCACCAGCGCGCCGGCCTCGCGCAGCGCGCCGACGATCACCTTGCGTGCCTCGAAGCGATCGAGGCCAACGAACTGCGCCATGCGCGGCGCTTGCGCGTCGATGGGTGCGCGACGTTCGGGTCTCTCGTCGTAGCGCCAGATCGGCGCGGCGATGCGCCCATCGTAATCGATGACGGTCGGCATCGGCAGATCGTGGCGCTGGCCGATCTCGTAGTCGGTCTGGTCGTGCGCCGGCGTCACCTTCACGGCTCCGGTGCCGAATCCCGATTCGACGGCCGCGTCGGCGATGACCGGGATCGCGCGCTCGATGATCGGCAGCACGACGCGCTTCCCGATCAGGCGCGCGTAGCGCGGATCGTCGGGGTTGACGGCAACGGCGACGTCGGCAAGATACGTCTCCGGCCGCGTCGTCGCGATCACGAGCCCCTCGCCACCGTCCTCGGCGCGATAGCGCAGGTGCCACAGGAACGTATCGGTCTCGACGTTCTCAACCTCGGCGTCCGAGAGCGTGCCACCGGCCTGCGGATCCCAATTCACCAGGCGCGTACCGCGATAGATGAGCCCATCGCGATACAACGCGACGAAGACCTTGATGACGGCGTCGGAGAGACCCGCATCCATGGTGAAGCGCTCGCGCGCCCAGTCCGGCCCGAAGCCCAGCCGCTGGAACGATTCGTCGATCGCGCCGCCGTACTGCTCGCGCCACTGCCACGCGCGCTCGAGAAACCTCTCGCGCCCGAGACCGTCGCGGGTCAGCCCTTCCTTCGCCAGCTCGCGCACGAGCACGGCCTCGGTTGCGATCGCGGCATGATCTTGCCCGGGGATCCAGTCGGCGTTCTCGCCGAGCATCCGGTGATAGCGGGTCAGCACGTCCATCGGCGTGTAGGTCGACCCGTGCCCGAGGTGCGCGCGGCCGGTGATGTTCGGCGGCGGCATCGAGATGATGAACGGCGGCCGCGCCGGGTCCGGCTCCTCATGGAAGACGCCGGCCGCGCGCGAGCGCGCGTAGAGGCGCGGCTCGACCTCGGCGGGATCGTAGGTCTTCGGGAGCTCAGGGCGACCGGTGTTCACGACCGGTCAATCTACGGGCCCGGCGGCCCCGACTCCCCGTGTGGGCTGCTCAGACCTGCTGCGGCAGCTCGGCGAGGCTCGTCAGGGTGACGGCCGGCGCGGGCGTGAGCAGCTCCGGAGGCGCGCCGGTGCGGTTGCACCACAGGACGCGAAACCCGAAGTGCGAGGCGCCCCAGGCGTCCCACGCGTTCGAGGAGACGAATGCGATCTCGAACGGCGCGCACGCGAAGTGATCGGTCGCGATGGTGTAAACGCGCGGGTCGGGCTTGAAGACGCGCACCGTCTCGACGCTGAGGATCGCCGTGAAGAGATCGAGGATGCCGGCGTGGTCGAGCGCGGCGATGGCCGAGCTGCGCACGCCGTTCGTCAGCACCGCCAGCGGGATGCCGCGTGCGTGCAGGGCCTGCAGTGCATCGCGCGCGTCGGGATGCGCCGGCAACAGGCTGGCCGCCTCGAACAGGCGCGCACGCCCGATCGCGTCGAGCGGCAAGCC
>JBEKAU010000464.1:0-2888 GCA_050015755.1 Vulcanimicrobiaceae bacterium
GTGAGGTCCAGACTTTCTGGCCGTTGACGACGTAGACGTCGCCGCGCCGCACCGCCGTCGTCGCGATCGCGGTCGTGTCGCTGCCCGCGGTCGGTTCGGTGACGCCGAACGCCTGCAGTCGCAGCTCACCGCCTGCGATCGCCGGCAAGTAGCGTTGTTTCTGTTCCTCGCTGCCGTGCCGCAGCAGGGTGCCCATGATGTACATCTGCGCGTGACAGGCCGCCGCATTGCCGCCCGAACGGTTGACCTCTTCGAGGATGATGCACGCCTCGGCAATCCCCAGCCCGGCGCCGCCGTATGTTTCGGGAATCAGCGCGGCCAGATAGCCGGCCTCGGTGAGCGCACGGATGAACGCGTCGGGATAACCGTGCTCGGCGTCGAGCTTGCGCCAATACGCGCCGTCGAACGAGGCGCACAGTTCGCGCACGGCGGCGCGCAGTGCGCGCTGGTCGGGCGTCGGTTCCAGGCCGACGGGCGATCCATCCGCAGTCATCCCGACTCCCTGCGTCGCCCTTGGCCGCGGTTCCCGCTCGCCGCGTTCGTCAGAAGAAGCTGGCGGGGTCACCCGGGAACGTGATGATACGCGTGCCGTCGAAGTGCGGGCGCGGATGGGAGAGGACGAAGGCCGAGACGTCCGCGGCTTGTTGATCGGTCAGCGATCCGCCCCGTCCGAGCGGCATGTTCGCTTTCACGAACGAGGCCATCTTGGTGTTCATCCCGGCGCCGTCGTTGAACGACGCCGATCCCCACAGCGGAGGGAACTTCGCCGCGGCGTTGCCGGCACCGTCGGCACCGTGACAGACCGAGCACTGCGCCGCGTAGATCGTCGCGCCGGCCTTGGGATCGGGCGGATTCGGTGCGTTGACGGTCACGAAACCTTGATCCGGGAAGCCTTTGCCGATTTCCGCGCCACGCGAGAGGAACGTGATGTAGGCGATCATCGCTATGACCTCGCGGCTGTTGGGCGGCGGCGCCGTTCCGTTCATGCTGTAGAGGAAACACTCGTCGAGCCGGTCGCCGAGCGTGATGAAGCGCTTCGAGCGTTTGTTCCACTGCGGGAAGTTCGCCGCGATGCCCAGGAACGAGCCACCGTGCGCCTTCGTCCCGGCGGCGACATGACACGCGTCGCACGACATCCCGGCCTTGACGTACTGCCCTGCATTCGCTTGCGTGTCGGTGATCAGCGCGCGGCCTTCGCGGATCAGATCGCCCTCAGGCCCAGGCGGAAAGGTCGCCTGCGCGGCGACCATCGCCGGATCGTCCACGGCGCGCGCGGGCGTCCGCGCGGTCACGACGCCGACGGCGAGCGCGCCGAGCAGCGTGAGGATGGCGAAGGTCCCTGGCCGGTATCGCATGATCCTCCCTTTATGCCGAGCGAGCGGCTCCCCTCGTCGTGGAAGTTAAGTAACAGTGTACCGCGAGCGACGGGAGAGGTTGGCGACTAACCGCGGGGGTGATCCGCCCCTCCCACCTCCTCGATGAAGGCGAGCAGGAGCGTGCTGAGCCGATTCGGCTGCTCCTGTTGGATCCAGTGACCGGCGCCGTCGATCAGCTCGATGTCACCCATCCTCGTCGCCGCCCTCGTCCTCATGAGATCGAGCGCGCCCGGCGCCGAATAGGTGCCCCAATCACTCTTCCCGCCGATGAAGAGCGAGGGCACATCGATCGTCTTGCCCGAGAACAGGCGCAGCTCAGCGGTGAGGTCAGGATCGGAATAGACGCGGTACGCCTGCAGGGCGCCTTGAAATCCCGTGCGGCCGTACTCCTGCGTGTACACGCCGAGTTCCCGATCGGTGAGCCATGTGCCGGCCTGGACCTCGGCGGCGGAAGGTTGGAACGGCGCGACGGTCTGGGGCATCGTCTTGCCGAGATCCATCACGTAATAGGTGGGCATGCGTGCAAGTTCTTCGGCAGTTCGCGCCTTGAGCGGATGCGGCGTATTTCCCGGCCAGTCAGCGCTCTTGACGTAGAAAAATGCACGAAGAAATGCAGGTAAGCCTTGCGGGGGGCGCCGCGGCGGACCGGGGAACGGTGCGCTCATCAGCACGACCGAGGGAAAGACGTCCGGTCGGGCGAGCGCGCAATAGGCCGCGATGGGCGAGCCGAGGTCGTGCCCGACGAGCATCGCCGTACGCCGATACCCGAGTGCCGAGACCACTCCGAGCGCGTCGCGCGTCATATTCAAGAGGCTGAAGGGCGCGAGCGGAGCGTCGTAGTCGTTCACCCAACCGGTGGTGCGCCCAAACCCCCGCTGGTCCGGCGCCACGACATGGTATCCGGCGTCAGCCAGGATGGGGATCACGTGTCGCCACCCATACGCTAAGTCCGGAAAGCCGTGCAGAAGCAGCGCGAGCGGCCGGCCGGGGCTTTCGTAACCGGCCTCGAGAATATGGACGTCGAGGCCATTGACGCCATTGACGCCATGGATCACGCGCGAGCGGACCCCCGTGGGAAGCGTTCCGTCGCCGTATGACGATGTGGTCACGTCAGTTCCTCCCGAAGATCGTGCTGTTCTTCCGTCAGGAAATAGAGAAGCGCGACGAGCGGCAGCGCGATCCCGAGACTCGCCGCGAGCGCCCAGCCGCTGCGTTCGTAGGCCCACACTCCCACGACCGAGCCGGCGGACCCGGCGAGGAAAAAGGTCGCCATGTAGATGCCGTTGATACGGCTGCGGCGCTCGGGATCCAAACCGAAGATCGAACGAAAGCCGAAGACGAGATTTCCTTGCACGCCCAAGTCGATGACGACGGCAGCGACGACGAGCGCGACGACCTGCGCCGTCGTTCCGGCCGGCACGACGAGCGTGACCGCAAACCCGAGTGCGACGGCGAAGATCGCGAGGCCGGTGCCGATGCGCGACCAACCACGGTCTGCAATCCGTCCCGCGA
>JBEKAU010000465.1:0-2886 GCA_050015755.1 Vulcanimicrobiaceae bacterium
CCGGCGGCCAAGTCCCGAAACGCAGCCGAGAGTGCGGGCAGGTCGCGGTCGACGATGGTGCCGATCGCGCCCGAGACGCGGCCCAGACGGCGCGAGAGCGAGAGGCTCAGCAGCGCCGCGATCGCGATCCCGGCGGCGATCGCGATCGCGCCGGTGAGGATGAACAAGACGCGCGCGGTGTCCTGCGAGGCGACCAGCTCGGAGAAGAGCTGGGTGAAGATCGCCGGCGTCTTGATCGAGCCGTCGTCGATGTAGCCGCCGACGTCGCGGAAGGCGTCGACCTTCGTCTTGAGCGCGAGCAGATCGCGCGCCGCACTGGCCTGCTGGTGGAGTGTCAGCTCGTTCTGGATCTTGTCGGCGAGGTCCGTGATGGCCGCGATCTGGGGCGTCGCCTCGTCGAGCCAGCGCCGGAAGAGCCGATGGTTCGCGGCGTAGATGTTGAGCGCGGTCGTGTCCTCGTCGAGCCGCGTCTTGGCGTCGTCACTGCCGGCCAGGTACGTCTTGTCGTAGCCGATCGCGTAGCCGCGCAGCGAGGACTCGAGGTTGACGATCTGCAGGACCGCGTCGCGCGTCTCGCGCGTGCTCGGGATGGCCTGCACGATCGCGTTCGTCTTGGTCTCGGAGTAGTTCGTCGAGAGGACGGCGAGCGTCGCCTCGACGCCGACGAGCAGAACGCAGACGGCAAAGCCCAGACCGAGCTTGGCCGCGAGCGGGAAGCGGCGATCAGCGAGCATCGAATCCGTGAGCCTCGAGGACGGCCTTGGCCGGCGCGCTGGTCATGTACGTCACGAAGTCGCGCGCGGCGGCCGCGTGCGCCGAAGCCTTGACGGCCGCCCCGACGAACGACACCGTCTCCTGCAGCGCGGGTGGGAAGTCGACCCGCACCATCTTGGTCGGATCGATGTCCGACGAGAACGCGAAGGTGGCGTCGACGGTGCCGCTGTCCAGTGCGGCGAGCAGGTGCAGGATGTCGGTCTTCTTGATGACGATGTTCGCCTGAAAGTGCGCCGCGAAATCCTTGCCGTACGCGGCGGCGATCTTGTCGGCGGTTTCGTCCTGCCATACCGAGACGGCGGAACCGGCGGTGCCCATCCCGAGCCGCACGCCCGGCTTGGCGAGATCCTTGACCGAGGCGATCTTGCCGGCCGCGCTCTTGGCGACGGCGATGACCGTGTGCGTCTGGTAGATCGGCACGAGCGGGTCGACGGCGGCAGTGATCTTCGGTTCGACGACGAGCTTGCTGATGACGATGGCGTCGACCGCCGCGCCTTCCTCGACTTCGGTGTCGATCACACTGCTGCTCACGAACGTTCCCTGGACGGTGACATCGGGGTGGGCCTTCTCGTACGCGGCGGCGATCTGGAGAAATGCCGGCTTCATGTTGGAGGCCACCAGCACGCTCAGCGTCGTATGGTCCGCCGCCGAGACGGCCTGAGCCGTGCCGGCGAGCAGCGCGACGAACGCGGCGGCGAGGCGGGGCGGACGACGGGTCATGACGGAGCGGCTCCAAAAACTGCCGGACCAGCCCGTACCCGGCGACGTGCACGAGGCCAGCGCGTCGGAACGACGCACCGCCTCTCGTTCCAAGCTTCGGCACGATCAAGCCGCCGACCGACCAATTGCGCGCGCTGGGCGTTAAGGTTGTGTCAGAGACCGACGCTTATGACACGAGCTTGATAATGGTGTCCCATTCGTGCTCACTGACGGGCTGAACCGAGAGCCGTTGACCGCGTCGTAGCAACGGCATGTACGCGAGGTCCGCAATGGCGCGCAGCTCGTCGATCGTGATCAGACGCGGAAACGCCCGCACGAACTTCACGTCGACGCACCACCACTTCGGATCGGTGCGCTTCGAGGACGGATCCCAGTACTCGCCGTTGCGCACGAATTGCGACGAGTCGGGATGCGCCGCCGCGATGACCTCGCAGATGCCCGCGATTCCCGGCGGCTTGATGCTCGAGTGATAGAAGAACCCCCGTTCGCCGACGGTCATCTCCCGCATCAAATTGCGCGCCTGGAAGTTGCGCACGCCGGACCACTCGGTCGTCCCGTCGCGCTCGAGATCGGCCAGCGAAAACGTGTCGGGTTCGGATTTGAAGAGCCAGTGTCGTGGCACGACCCTGGCGTTCGCCGGGCGGCCGAACGAGACCGTCCACAGATCGACAATCGAAGCGTCAGCCGGGAGGGTGAGTCAAGCTTTCATAAAGTATTCATAACGCCAGGCTGGTACGTTGCCGGTCGCTCAGGCCGTGGTGGCCGCGGGAGTCTTCGGACTCTGGCGGGTTTGCGGCTTTCCTGTGCGGCCGGGTCTGCTTGCTTTGCACCCCGGACCACACCGCCCCGAAGGGATTCTCATGCGTCTCTTGATGTTGGCGTTCGGTGCTACGGCCGTAGGCGTCGTTGCCCTGACCGCGTGCGGTGGAGGCGGCAACACCGCCCCATCGTACATAGCCCCGCCTCAGCCGCCGGTGCAAGCCGGGCAGATCACGCTGGGGAACAGCACCTCGCAGCAGCAGTTGCCCACGAGTGGTGGCTATGGCGGCGTCATCAGTTGGCCCGTCGGGAGCGGCACCGTCGACACGAGTTTGTCGACGACGGCGCCGTCGAACGTCGAGGTCGTCACCCCGTCGGCCGTGCGGCGCCAGAAGGCTGCGGCAGGTCCGACGGTCATCTATTTGACGATCTCCTCGATCAACGGCGCAACGCTCAACGGCTTCCCTCCCGCCGTCGGCCTGACAACGCCGACCGCGGACAGCGGCCCGTGGCAAGAGGCAGAGTACAGCAGCACCGTCGGGACGTGGACCAACGTCGAGACCGGCGCCGCAAATGGCGGCGACGGCGTCTCCTTTCCCGGCGGTAAGCAGAACATCACCCTCGCGGCCGGCG
>JBEKAU010000466.1:0-2884 GCA_050015755.1 Vulcanimicrobiaceae bacterium
ACCGCTACGCCATCGGCAGCTCCCGCCTCCGTGACGACGAGTGTCCCGGTCGCGATCAGCACCGGCAGCGGCAATGCGATCGCGACGCCGCTGCCCGCGCCGAGCGGCTACACGTCGAACCTGACGGTACCGATCGCAAGCGCACCGGCCGGTACGACGGTGACGATCAACGCCGCGACCAGCATCCCGGCCTCACTGCCGGTCCTCTCGCATGGACGCAAGATCGCAAGCGTGCGGCTCGCGCAAGAAGCCAGCACCAATAACGTCATCTTCTTCGATGCGATCACGCCGAGCGCCGCGATTACGGTCGCCGGAGCGATCAGTGCCTCGCAAGGATTCCCGAGCGGCGTGTTGACCAGCGGCACGCAGTACTACCTCGGCTTCTACGATTCGACGCAGCCCTCGCCGGCGTGGGAGACGATCGCGGGACCGGTCACCAGCAGCGACGGCCTCACGCTCACGTTCAGCGGCACGAGCAAGTCGTTCACGCTGCAGGCGAACGCGCTCTACGGCTTGGCGATCTTCTCGCTCGCGAGCCCGTCCTCGACCCCGCCGCCCGCCCCGCAGACGGAAGCGTATTTCGGTGACAGCAGCGGCGACGGCATCGATGTCATGAACGCGGCCGGCGTCCTGGCGACCACGTTGCCGATCGCCTCGACCTCGCTCTCGCTCGACGACTCGGGCTCCGTGTACGTCGTCAATCAGGCTCCGACACCGGCTCCGGTCGGCTCGGGAAGCCCGACGCCCGCACCGGCGAACCCGACGATCGCCAAGTACGCTGCCGGCAGCACCACTGCGGCGACCACCTACACGCCCTCCAGCCCCTACGGCATCTTCGCGATGACCTCCGGCGCCGGCGCGTTGGCCGTCATGGGCGGTGCGGGGAACGGCATCGGCGGGAACAGCGGTCAGCTCGAAGAGTCGTTCGATGTCTGGAACGCCGGAGTGAGCGGCGGCCCGTCGTACACGATCAACGAGCCGTTCAGCGGCGTGTACTTCGGCATCATGGCGCACGACGGTACGCTCTACACCCCGCACGTCAATGCCGACGGCACGTTCCAATATGACGTCTACGCACCGGGCAGCTCGACCGTCACCCGCACGATTCCCGAGACGATCGTCTCGGCGGCGAACCAGCCGAACTTCTCGCCGAACTACGCGGCGATCGGTCCCGACGGCACGCTGTACGTCACCGAATACACCTTCGTGCAGCCCGATCCGCTGGCCGGCCTCTACGTCTACAAGCCCGACGGCACCGAGACGTTCGTCGCGACCACGACCAATGGGAACGGCCCGGGTCCGGAGGGCGTCGACGTCGACGCAAGCGGCAACGTGTACGTCCTCAACAACAACGCCGGCTTCCAGTCGAACAACAACTACACGATCCAAGACGACAGCCTGCACGATCTCACGGTGTACGGACCGTACGGCGCCAACGTGCTGCGTCACGCGACCGGCTCGTTCTCCGGCTACCCGCTCGCGGTCGCATCCGACGGCACGGCGTTCCTCTCGAGCTTCGACTTCGCCGGCGACGGCGTCGACGTCCGCGGGACGTTCTCGGTCGCGGCGGGGGCGACGACCGCTACCCAGATCGCGTCGTTCGGCTCGACGAGCATCGTGCTCTACGACGGCAACCGCATGACGACCGGCAAGAAGCGCACCGCGAGCATGACGAGCGCCTCACTCGGCCACGGTGGCGGCGGTCCGCGCGCCCACTACGCGGCGATCCGTCGCCGCATGGCAGCCGCCCTCAAACACTGAGCAGCGGCGCGACCTCGTCGGGAGAGTCGGTGGCGGTCGTGCCGGAGCGCACGACCGTCCCGCGCTGCATGACGTAGTAACGGTCGGCGACCAACCACGCGAAATCGAGGTGCTGCTCGACCAGCAGCACCGCGATGCCGCGCTCGCGACGAATACGTCGCAACGCTTCCTCGATCTCGGCGACGATCGAGGGCTGAATCCCCTCCGTCGGCTCGTCGAGCAACAGGACGCGCGGCTCTCCGAGGAGTGCGCGTCCGAGCGCGAGCTGCTGCTGCTCACCACCGCTCAGCACGCCGCCGGCACGCGAACGGACGCGCGCCAAGGTCGGGAAGAGCGTGTAGATCTCCTCGAGTGAGACGCTGCGCTTGGCGCTGCGACCGGCGAGCGCCGTCGCACCCAGCCGCAGATTCTCCTCAACGGTGAGGTGCGGGAAGATGCCGCGTCCTTGCGGGACGTAACCGATGCCCGCACGCGCGCGGCGGTAGGCCGGCACCTTCGTCACCTCGGTATCGGCGAAGCGCACGTGTCCGCTGTTGACCGGGTGCAATCCCACGATCGTGCGCAGCAGCGTCGTCTTGCCGACGCCGTTGCGACCGAGCAGCGCGACCGCTTCGCCGGCGTCGACCTGCAGCGCGATCCCGCTGAGCACTTGGCTCAGACCGTAGGCAGCGCCGACGCCGTCAAGCGTGAGCATGCATCTCGTTCGAACGGCCGAGGTAGACCGAGGCGACGCGCGGATCGGCGCGCACCTCGTCGATCGTGCCGCTGGTGAGCAGTCGTCCTTGGTGCAGGACGGCGACCGGCGCCGCCAGTTGCGCGATGAAGTCCATATCGTGGTCGATCACGATCAGTGCGTGCCGGCCGGCCAGCGAGCGGATCAGCGTCGCGGTCGCCTCGGCCTCGCCGTGCGTCATCCCCGCCGCCGGTTCGTCGAGCAGCAGCAGCTCGGCGCCCGACGCGACGACCATCCCGATCTCGAGCCACTGCTTCTCGCCATGGGCGAGGTGCGCCGCCGGCAGCGCGCGTTTCGCGCCCAGGCCGATGATCTCGAGCACCTCGGCGACGCGCGCGCGCTCGCTCGCGCTCGGGTGCAGGCGCAACGCGCGCCAGGAGCGGCGGTCGC
>JBEKAU010000467.1:0-2880 GCA_050015755.1 Vulcanimicrobiaceae bacterium
TCGTAGCGATCGAGGATGCGTTCGCGGTCAGTTTCTTCGTCCACGTACGCGCGACCGCACGCGCCCATCCGGTCGCACTCGGCGGCCGGTAAGCGGTCGAGCGCGGCCAGTGCGCTCGACCATTCGGCCTTCGTGCTGGCGGTCCAGCCGCCGTCGGCGGCGCGCACCGCCTCAGCCGTCGCGGCGCACTGGGCGTTGACCAGGACCGGCTTGCCTTCACGCCAGCCCTCCATCAGCGCGCGGGAGAAGCTCTCGTTGATGCTCGGTTGTGCGATCGCCAGCGCGTGTGCGAGCAGCGCCGCCTTCTGGGCTTCATCGACCTCGCCGAGATCGTTGATACCGTGCCGCGGGTCGGCGAACGAACGGCGCCCGGGACCGATCAGCACCAGCTCGAGAGTCGCGATTCGTTCGTTCCGTCGGAACGCGGCGAAGCTCTCGACCAGCAGGTCGACGTTCTTGGTCGCGTCGCGCCGTCCGAGATAGAGCACGTAGCGGTGATCGCGGGGGCGGAAGCTGCCGATGCGCTCGACCGGCCGGGCGGGAGGCGCGCCCTCGACCCACTGTCCGACCACCGCCGACGTGAGCGCAACGGCGGGGCCGAAGAGTCGCTCGGCCAGCACGCGTTCGCCGAGGGCGTTGAACACGAGCAGGCCGGCCCGGCGCACGGCGCGTTCGATCGCCGGCAGATACGCATACGGCTCATCATGCAGGCACGGCTGCAAGATGGCGCGGCGGCCGAGTGTCTCGACCGCGTCCAGGCACAAACCGTAGGGATACGGCAGGACGATCACCGCATCGAACCCCTCGGCGGCGTCGCGCAACGCGGCCAGTGCGGCCGACGAACGGATCCCGCACTGCACGAAGTCGTCCGCGACGTCGCGCTCGCGCAAGGCCCGCTGCTCGCGGTAATACGATGCGGGCCGTCCGAGCAGGATTGCGTTGGCGCGATCGAAGCGTTCCGGATCGCGCGCGTCGACCGGGAAACGATGGACGGTGACGCCGCGCTCCACGCTGGTGCCGGACGGCCGGGCGTTCGCGCCCCAGTCCTCGGCGAACGCACGTGCGCAGGTGGTGAAGACTTCGACGAGGTGGCCGCGCTCCGCCAGTCCGGTCGCGACCTGCCATGCCGTGCGCTCGGCACCACCGGTCAGCTCCGCGCCGTACCAGGGGGTAACCAAACCGATGCGCAGGGGCTGGGCGTCAGCCACGGTCCTCCAGCGCGCGCACGCGCGTCTCGAGCTCGTGCACCGAGGCGTCGAGCCGCGTCGCGATCGCCGCGGTTTCCCGCAGCGCTTGGACCAGTGCGGCATTGCACGCCAGCTGATCGCGAAGCAGCCAACCGACTGCGCGTAAGCCCAGCCGCTGCAGCGGGCGCGGTACGAACCACAGCCGGCCGGGCCACGCGCTGCGCGGGCCCCCGTGCGCCGCGGCGGCAGCGATCAGCGCGGTCAGGTTCGAGACGTCGAGCGTCCCCAGGCCGGCGCTTTCGGTCGGCGTCCCGTACTGGCGCCGCAGCACTTCGTGCTGGACGCGCGTCATGAGCGCGTCGACGTCGATGTCCGGATTGGTAGGTTCGAGCATACGAGATTTAGGCATTTCGCGGTAGGACGTCGGGTCGCCCTCGGGGGAAAGCCCTCCGTAGGGCGGCTTGTCCGCTCTCGCGGCCGGTGGGGGGATAGTCGGCACGCGTTCTCTGGGAGGGTCACCTGGCGTGAAATCAGCGATGCTCGATCTGCGTACCAAACGGGTGCTCGTGACCGGAGGCGCCGGCTTCTTGGGTTCGGCCGTGGTCGCCGCGCTGCGCGCGCGCGGCTGCGCGGAGATCACCGTCCCGCGGCGCCGCGAGTACGACCTCACTCGGAGCGACGCCATTGAAGCACTGATGGATCGAACGCGACCCGAGGTGATCATCCACCTGGCGGCGGTCGTCGGCGGCATCGGCGCGAACCGTGAGAATCCGGGCCTGTTCTTCTACGAGAACGCAATCATGGGCATTCAGCTCATCGAAGCCGCACGCGTGCACCGGGTGGAGAAGACCCTCGTGCTCGGCACCGTGTGCGCCTATCCGAAGTTCGCCGAGGTGCCGTTCCACGAAGACGAACTGTGGGAAGGCTATCCCGAGGAGACCAACGCGCCCTACGGGATCGCGAAGAAAGCGCTGCTCGTCCAGTGCCAGGCGTATCGCCAGCAGTACGGGATGAACGCGATCTATCTCTTGCCGGTAAATCTCTACGGACCGAACGACAACTTCGATCCCTCCTCCTCGCACGTGATCCCGGCGCTGATCCGCAAAGCGGTCGAAGCGCGCGAGCGCGGCGACGCGGAGATGGTCGTCTGGGGCGACGGCTCGGCGACCCGCGAGTTTCTCTACGTCGACGATGCGGCCGAGGCGATCGTGCGCGCCGCCGAACGATACAACGGGTCGGAACCGATCAACGTGGGCAGCGGTGAGGAACTCGCGATTCGGGAGCTCGCGGAATTGATCGCCGAGCTCAGCGGCTACACCGGGCGTATCGTGTGGGACACCAGCAAACCGAACGGCCAGCCGCGGCGCAAGCTCGACACGACCCGCGCCGAGCGCGAATTCGGTTTCGTCAGCACGACGAGGTTCTGCGAGGGCCTACGCAAGACGATCGACTGGTATGAGGCTGCGCGCGCCGATGCTCCGGCGGCGATGGTGGGTTGACGGCGGCGGACGCTACTGGAAGCCCAGAAACTCGATATGCCCCGCCACGTTGCGCGAATCGGGACTCGGTAACTGCTCGCCATTGGCGAAGTGCAACTCGATCGAGTGCAAGCCCGGGGGGTCGTTGAACGGGATGTCGATTGTGCAGTTGCCGATCGCCACCGGCCAGGTGCCTCGGTCGCGGCCGTCGATAC
>JBEKAU010000468.1:0-2879 GCA_050015755.1 Vulcanimicrobiaceae bacterium
GGCGGGGTCGCGCTTGCACCGCACCTGTACGCCGGCGGCGCGACGTATCTCCGCACCCAGCAGGGCGGTGAGCCGCCGATCCACGGCATCGGCTACGGCCTCATGCTGGTCCCCAGCGCCTTCGCGGCCGTCGCACCGTACGGCTGGGGCTTCTACTATCCGAACGTCGGCGGCAACGCGCTCTTACCGGACGGGTTTCACACCGCGCTGACGTATCGCGGTGCGGCGTATCGCGTCGGCGTGCTGCTACGCCGGCCCGGCGCGCGCACGGCGCTCGACCTGAGCTGGTCGGCCAGCGCATTCGACAACCGCACCAACGCGCCGTCGCCGTATCGCGACGGCACGCTCGCGATCGGGCTCGACTACCGCCTCGGCCGTTAGCCCCGCTCGACCTCGATCGAGCCGTTGACCGACGAAAGGTCGAGGTGCCGCTCACCGTTGCCGATGGTCCCCGTCGCGGTCGTGCCGACGCCGAACATCCCGTGCTGCACGCTCAGCCCCGCGCCGTTGATCTCGCCGTTGAGCGTTTTAGCGTCGACCGTCGCACCGCCCCCCGGGGGTAAGGAGACGACGATCCGCCCGTTGACGGAACTCGCGCGCAACGGCGCGGTTCCGCGGGCCCGCACGTACACCCGAACCGCCCCGTTGACGGTCGTCGCCTCGGTGATCTCGGGGGCGTCGATGCGCACGTCGCCGTCGACGCTCGTTCCCCGCGTCGAGCCCGCCGCGACGACGTCGACCGAGCCGTTGACGTCGGCGGCGTTGACCGCGACGCCGGCCGGCACGGTGATGTCGAAGTCGACCTGCGTATCGTTGTCGTTCGCGCCGTGGGTGTGCTCGTTGCAGCCGCGCGCGGCGTCGGGTGGATAGCGCACGCACACCGCCACGCCGTCGGACCTCGTCTCGACGTGCACGACGACCGCGTTCGGGTCGCTGCGGTTCGCCGTTCGGCGCGCGTCGATCGCCAGCCGCGCACCGACCCGCACCCGGACCGCGCCGCTGATATCGTGGACGCTCAGCGTCTGACCAGCCCGAATCGCCGGCTCGAAGTGGAGCGGAGCCCCGACGAGCGCCATAACTAAAAACATAGTTACAAGGTACCCGGTCCGGCCCAGCCTGTCAACCGGTCAAGGACCGGGTACCGGCGATGATCGCGGCGAGGCGGGGCGCTCGGTATAGAGTCGCAGCTCGGCGATGTCGCGCCGAAAGACGAGGTCGAGCGTCCAATCGATCGCGACCCGGAAACGGCGGTCCAGGCCGGGCAGTCGCGCCAGGTAGTAGGTGCGCCACAGCACCCACGCGAGGAACCCCGTCAGCACGAACCCACCCGGCAGCGCCGCGACGGCGCTGCGGCCGCCGAGCGATGCCATCGTGCCGAGTGCGGTGAACGCAAACGGCTTGGTCGGCAAGCCGCGCAGCCTCGCGACCAGATTCTCCGCGAGCGCCGGACCTTCGCGGATCGCGTGCTGGGCGGTGGCCGGATACCACGCGCCGCGATCGCTCTGCTGCGCGTCGGGTTTGGTGGGAATCCACGCGCAATCGCCCAGCGCCCACACCTCGGGCCGGCCGACCGTGACGAAATCTTGCTGCACCACGATGCCGCCGTTGCGCGCGTGCTCCAAACCCGGCAGGTCCTTGAGCACCGGCGAGGGCCGCACGCCGGCGCTCCACACCACCGTCGCGGCGGGGATCATGCGCCCCGACTGCAGCGCGATCGCTTGCGTGTCGATGCGCGTCACACCGTCGCCGAGCAGCAGCTCGACCTTGCGGCGCTGCAGGTTGCGCGTGGTGTAGCGCCCCATCTGCGGCGGCAGATCCGGCAAGAGCGACTGGCCCGCTTCGATCAGCACCATCCGCACGTCGTTCAACTGCAGCGGCCGGTAGTAGGGGAGGATCGAGTGGAACAGGTCGACCAGTTCGCCGGCGCACTCGCAGCCCGTGTAGCCGCCGCCGACGACGACGAACGTCAACAGGCGCTCGCGCTCGGGGCCAGGCGGCGTCACGACCGCCTGCTCGAGCGCCGCGATGATGCGGTTGCGCAACGTCTCGGCGTCCTCGAGCGACTTGAGCGGCAGCGTGTTTTCCTCGACGCCGGGAATCCCGAACGTCGAGGTCACGCTGCCGAGCGCGAGGACGAGGTGATCGTATTCCAAGCGCGTCATCGCACCGGTGATGACGTGCCGCGCTTCGATCACGCGCGCATCGAGGTCGATACGGGTGATTTCGCCGAGCACGAAGGTCGTGCGCCGCAGCTGCGCGCGCACCGTGGTCGCGATGTGCCGCGGCTCGAGATCGCCCGAGCTGACCTCGGGCAGCATCGGCGTGAAGACCGTGAAGTTCTCGCGGCTGACCAGTGCAATCGACGCCTCGTCGGGCCGCAGCCGGCGCTCCAAGCGCTGCGCGACCGCGACGCCGGCGAAGCCTCCACCCAAGATGACGATGCGTCTCACACGGTCTGCGATCCGCGAACCTCGCCGATGGTTCCTGGCCGCAAGGTCGGCCACGGGACGAGCGCCAGCGCAAGGCCGCCCACGACCAGCGCCGCGCCGGCCAGCTCGCGGCTGGTGACGTGCTCGCCGCCGAGCAGCGCGCCGGCTGTCAGCGCGGTGATGGGATAGGTGAGCGGCGGCAACCCGAAGATCGCGGCCGGCAGCCGGTGCGTGAGCCACATCAGCAGCACGAACGTCACACCGCTGCCGATGAGTGCGAGGTACATGAGCGCACCCAGGGCGGGACCGCTCAACGCGAGCGCGAGATTCGGCCGCTCGACGATCAGCCCCACGACGAGCACGACCCCGCCGCCGAGCAGCATCGCGGGCGGCAGCGTGACCAGCGGCGGCTGCGGGCCGGCCCGCTTCGCGTAGACGTTCCCAAACGCC
>JBEKAU010000469.1:0-2878 GCA_050015755.1 Vulcanimicrobiaceae bacterium
CCACTGACCGGTTGGTCATCGACGGGCGGCGCAACGTCCGGCGGCGGCTGCTGCTGGTCGGGTTGCGCCTGTGGCGGCGGCGGACCCTGGACCTCGGCGCTGCCGCCGATGTCGATCGCCGTCGCGTCGAACCAGTGCCCGGCGTTGTAGCCGTGCACCGTCACGGTCATGCCGGGCGCGAGCTGCGTGCCGGCGGGACGAATCGCCGTCTGATCGCCGAGCGCGACGTCGTCGGTGAAGCCGCGGGCGTCGGCGATATAGAGATGTTCGCTGCCATCGTACTTTTGCACGGTCCCTTGGATGGTCTCATTCGGGAACGGCTGAGCCGAGGCGGATAATGGCGACGACAGTCCGATGCTAAGCATCGCACCGGCGGCAGTCACGGAAGCGAGGATGGAGCGCAACGTGCATCCCTCCTGGGACACTGCGGAGAGGTGGGGACGATGCGCGTTCGACACCTCGTCCCCTCGCCCCGCAGGCGGTGCGAACCCTAATCCTTCGCTAACGCGACAAACGCAGCTCGCCCCGGATACCGGGCGACCGAGGGGCCGAGCTCTTCGGCGATCCCCATCAACCGATTGTACTTCGCGGTGCGGTCGCTGCGCGCGAGCGAACCGGTCTTGATCTGCCCGGAGCCGGTCGCGACCGCGAGATCGGCGATCGTCGTATCCTCGGTCTCGCCCGAGCGATGCGAGATCACGGAGCGATAGCCCGCTTTGTGCGCCGTCTCGACGGCGTCGAGCGTTTCGGTCAGCGTTCCGATCTGGTTGACCTTGACGAGGATCGCGTTCGCGCACTGCTCGCGAATGCCGCGTTCGAGCCGCGTGACGTTGGTGACGAACAGATCGTCACCGACGAGTTGGACGCGCGCGCCGAGCGTCTTGGTCAACAGCTGCCAGCCGTCCCAATCGTCTTCCGCGAGCCCGTCTTCGATCGAGACGATCGGGTAGGTGCGGCACAGGCCCTCGTAGAGGCCGACCATCTCGGCCGAGCTGAGCGGGTGATCGTCGGGCTTGTGCGGCCAGTACTTGCCATCGCGGAAGAATTCGGTCGAGGCGGGGTCGAGCGCGATCGCTACGTCGCGCGCCGGCGCGTAGCCGGCCTTCTCGATCGCGCGCACGATCAGCGTGAGCGCGTCGTCGATCGTGTCGAGTTTGGGCGCGTACCCGCCTTCGTCGCCGACCAGGGTGGACTGGCCGGCGTCGTGCAGCAGCTTGCCCAGCGCGTGAAAGACCTCGCTGCCGATGCGCACGGCATCGGCCATCGTCGGCGCACCGACCGGCACGATCATGCACTCTTGGAATTGCAGCGCACCCTCGGCGTGCTTGCCCCCGTTGATGACGTTCATCATCGGCACCGGCAGCGTCGCCGCCGACGGGCCGCCGAGATAGCGATAGAGCGGCACGCCAAGCGAGACCGCCGCCGCCCGCGCGACGGCGAGTGAGACGCCGAGCAGCGCGTTTGCACCGAGGTTCGCTTTGTTGGGCGTTCCGTCGAGATCGAGCATGGTGGCGTCGAGCTCGCGCTGCGCGGTCGCATCCATCCCTTCGATCGCGGGCCCGATGATCTCGTTGACCGCCGCGACGGCTTGCAACACGCCCTTGCCGCCGTACCGCTTGGGATCGCCGTCGCGCTTCTCGACCGCCTCGTGCGCGCCGGTCGACGCGCCCGAGGGGACCATCGCTTCTTCGACCGCACCGAACGAGGTCGCGACGGCGACCGCGACGGTGGGATTCCCGCGCGAATCGAGGATCTCGCGCGCCCGCACGCTCTCGATCAGCGGCCGCCCGCCGCCGCGCAACGCTTCGATCGCCACGACGCTACGTTACTTGGCCGCGACCCAGTCGCCGAAGAAGTTGGCGCGTGGGAACAGTTCCTTCGCATCGAAGAAGATCGCGATCTCCCGTTCTCCCGACGCGACCGAATCCGAGCCGTGCACGAGGTTGCGGCCGATCGTCTGACCGTAGTCGCCGCGGATCGTGCCCGGCGTCGCTTTGATCGGGTTCGTCGCACCGATCGTCGCGCGGCAGCCTTCGATCGCATCTTCGCCTTCGATCACCAGTGCCACGATCGGCGAGCCGGTGATGTACGCGACCAGGCCGGCGAAGAACGGCTTGCCGTCGTGTTCGGCGTAGTGCCGCTTCGCTTGGTCTTGCGTGACCTGCATCAGTTTGAGGCCGAGTATCGTGTAGCCGCGCTTCTCGAAGCGGGAGAGAATTTCGCCGACGAGGCCGCGGACGACGGCGTCCGCTTTGGCGAGGATCAAGGTTCGTTCGACTGCCATAGCGCAACGGTGATACGTGCCCGGGTCTGACGCACCTCTCGATCTCGATCGCGTGCGCGCGGCGCTGGCGGGGACCCGCTTCGCGGACGTGCGCTACGTCGCCGAGACCGGCAGCACCAACGACGATGCCACGACGCTGCTCGGTGACCCCGCGGCCGCCGGTACGACGTTGGTCGCAGAGCACCAGACCGCCGGTCGCGGGCGCAAGCCGGGCCGCACGTGGATTGCGCCGCCGGGGACCGCGTTGCTGTTCACCGCGATCCTGCCGCGCGCGGTCGCGAGTGCGGCCCTGTGGGCGGTACCGTTCTGGGTCGCGCTGGCCCTCGCCGACGGCGTCGAGGAAGCGACTGGCGTACGGCTCGCGCTGCGCTGGCCGAACGACCTCGATCTCCACGACCGCAAGGCGGCGGGGATCCTGTGCGTCTCGCGCGTCGCCGGCGAGCAGGCCTTCGTCGGTTGCGGGATCGGCCTGAACGTGCGCCGGCCGGCCGACGTCCCCGCCGACATCGTGCCGCCGCCGGCCTATCTGTCCGACGCCGTCCCGCACCCCGACCGCGACGCGCTGCTGGCCGCGATCCTCGGTGCCGCCGACGC
>JBEKAU010000470.1:0-2877 GCA_050015755.1 Vulcanimicrobiaceae bacterium
CGGCCACGACCACCGCGTACGCGCGGCTCGCCGCCGGCCGCATCGTCGAGACCGGTCACGGCCTGCCGACTGCACACCAGGCGACGGCGAGCGTCGCCTTACCGCAGCCTGACGCGCCCGCGCGTCGAGGCCGTTGGCGAACTCGTCGAGCACGAGCACACGCGGCTCGCGCACGAGCGCGCGCGCAACCAGCAACATGCGCAACTGCCCGAACGAGAGCGTACGGATCGGTGCGGCCGCTAACGCGTCCAACGCGAACCGCTCCACCAGCGCATCGACCGCTGTCGCTTCGTCGGGCGCGAGCGCGCCCTGGATGTAGGTCGTGTCGCGCAACCCGCTCGCGATCAGCTCGCGGCCGCTGACCTCGAGCGCGAGCCGCGCCAAGCGCTCTTGTTGCTCCGGCGAGACGGCACCGATACGCTGCGCCGCCGCGCCCACGGCCTGCGGCTCGCCATCGAGCGCGTACGTCCGCGAACCGCCGTCGCGCTCGGGCCAGCGATCGCCGCGAATCACCGCCAGCAGGGTGCTCTTGCCGGCCCCGTTCGCGCCGACGATCGCCCATTGCTCACCGGGACGCAGTTCCCAGCTGACCTCGCGCAGCACCGGGCGGCCATCGAGGCGGACGGTGACCCGATCGAGCGCGATCAGCGGGGGAGCGGAGACCATAGATGCGATACTCGTCCTCCCGTGCGGCGCATCCTCGTCCCCTACCACCACGGTGATGCCGTCCCGGCGCTCGTCCAGGCGTTCGCAGCCGACGACGCGGTCGTCGTCTCGAAGGGGCCGCTCGCGCCGATGCTCGCCGCCATCGCCGAGATGACGGCCACGCGGATCGCCGCAACCGACGAGCCCGCATTGGTCGTCGCCGCTGATCGCCTCGCGGCGCTCGGCACCCTCGCCGGTTTGCAACGGCGCGGGCTGACCCCGAGTGTCCTCTGGCTCGGCGCGCACGCGGCGTTCTCGACCGCGAGTACGACACGCGACGGCTATCTCGGCAGTTTGGCACTCGCCATGCTCACCGGCCGCGGCGGCGCGGCGCTGCGCGATCCGCTCGGCCTGCGGCCGATCGCCGACGAGCACTGCGCCCTCGTCGGCGTTCGCGCACTCGAGGACGCCGAGCGCGATGCGCTCACGGCTACCTCGATCCGTCACATCGACATCGCTGCGCTGAACACCGCGGAGCTTCCGCCGCCGCCGTGGTACGTCCATCTCGACGCCGATCTGCTCGACCCGAGCGAAGCACGTCTGCTGCGCTATCCGGTACCCAGTGGACCGACGCGGCCGCAGGTCGCCGACGCGCTTCGCACGCTCGCCGCGCGCGGCACGATCGTCGCGCTCGGGCTCGCGTGCACGTTCACCAGCGACGCCTACAAGTCACCGGAAGCGTTCGCGCCGTTCCTCACCCTCGCCGATGCCCTCAGGCCACTCCCCGGATGACGCATCTTGACCGAGGCAACACTTCGTTATAGCATTGTTCTAACATGCGCGCTTCGCTCCAACGTCTGGGGAATTCACAAGGGATCATCATCCCCAAGCCCCTCCTTGCTCAACTCGGCTTCGAGCGTGAAGTAGAGATTGACGTGGAAGACGACGCTCTCGTCATTCGGAAGCCGAAAGCGCACCCTCGCGCAGGGTGGGCTGAGGCGAGCCGCGTGCTTGCCGAAAGCGGCGATGACGCGCTGGTCTGGCCGGACTTTTCGAACGCCGACGACGCGGACCTCATCTGGTGACGCGGGGCGAGATCTGGCTCGCGACATTCGATCCCACGGTCGGCGCCGAGATTCAAAAGACGCGTCCGTGCATCGTTATTTCACCGCCCGAGATGCACGACCACCTACGCACAGTCATCGTCGCTCCAATGACGACGCAAGGCCGTAGCGCACCGTTCAGAGTCCCTATCACATTTAGCAGCAGACGAGGCCTCATTCTGCTCGACCAACTCCGCGCTGTCGATAAGGTCAGGCTCGTGAAGAAACTTGGTCGCGCCGCGCCGAGAACCGTCGCTGCGACCTTGCACACGCTTCAAAGCATCTTCGCTGATTGAGGCTTTCCAACGTAGACTGCTGAAGGTTTGCAGACACTCGTGCCCTGGAGATACGTCACGCCACCCGGATGACGACCTTGCCGGGCGGACGCGGGGTGGCGAAGTAGCGATACGCCTCGACGGCTTCGTCGAAGGCGAAGACGCGGTCGATGACCGGACGCAGGCCGTGCGCGGCGATCGCGCGATGCATTGCCACCGCGTGCGCGCGGCTGCCCAGTGCGACCGACCGCAGCGTGGCCGCCGCGCGACGCAAGACAATCGGGTCGTAGGCGGCCGACGCGCCGCCGACCGAACCGACGAGCGCGACCTCACCGCTCGCCGCGGTCGACGCCACGGTCCGTGCCCACGTCGCCGTCCCGCCCACGTCGATCGCATGGTCGACACCGAGCCCATTGGTCCACGTACGGACGACGCGATCCCACTCCGGCACGGCACGGTAATCGACGACCTCGTCGGCTCCCAGATGGCGCAGCAGCTCGGCTTTGTCCGGTGCTGACGTCGTCGCGATGACGCGTGCGCCGAATAGCTTCGCGAATTGCAGCGCGAAGAGCGCGACGCCCCCCGTGCCTTGGGTGAGCACCGTGGCACCGGGCAGCAACGCCGAGCCGCCGGTGAGGGCATTCCACGCGGTGACACCCGCGCACGGCAACGTCGCCGCTTCGTCATCCGAGAGATGCGCCGGCACCGGGAGCGCCGCGTCGGCGTCGAGTACGACGTACTCGGCGAGCATGCCGTCGAGCGAACCACCGAGCTGCTCGGCGCGATCGTAGGCAAACGGGCCGTCGAGCCAGCGCGCGAACACGACGCCGACGACACGCTCGCCGATGCGCGTC
>JBEKAU010000471.1:0-2875 GCA_050015755.1 Vulcanimicrobiaceae bacterium
TGTCGACCGACAAGGTCAACGCCGAGGTCCCCGCGCCGGTCAGCGGCGTGATCCGCGAGCTGATCGTCAAAGAGGGCGAGACGGTTCCGACCGGTGCGCCGATCGCGATCATCGACGAAGTGGGCGCGGCGACGACGCCGGCACCCAACGGCAGCGCCTCGCCGTCCGAGCAGGTCGCGAACCTGGCCGCGGAAGCGAACCATCAGGCGTCCGACGAACCGGTGCCGGGCGGCAACGTCGGCCTGGGTGGTGCGAGCTATACCGCGCCGCGGCCGACATACAACGGCAACGGCAACGGCAACGGGAACGGGAGCGCCGCGGTGGTCACCGCGCCCGGCGGCTTGCGCGTCTCGCCGGCGGTGCGCCGGCTCGCGCGCGAGCACAGCATCGACCTGGGCCGCGTGCACGGCAGCGGCGACGGCGGCCGCATCACCGCCAACGACATCCTCGCCGCCGCCAAGGCCGGTCCGAGTGCCGGCGTCGCGGCCACGATCTCGGCCGACAACGCCGAGTTCACCGCACCGCGTGGGGGCGCAGCACTCGCAGCGCCGCCGTCGGCGCCGCCCGCGCCGGCGACGAGCAAGTCGCGCTACAGCGGCGCACGTCCGGGCGATCTGATCCCGCTCACGCAAGCGCGCAAGATCATCGCGCAGCGGATGGTCGACTCCAAGCATACCGCCCCGCACGCGTGGACGATGGTCGAAGTCGACGTCACCAACGCGTGGAAGTGGCGCGCTCGCGAGAAGGACGCCTTCGAACGTGACTACGGCGTCAAGCTGACGCTGCTCCCGTTCTTCGTGCGCGCGGCGGTCGAAGCGCTGGCGGCGTTCCCGCTCATGAACGCGTCCTTCACCGACGAGGGCATCCGCGTCCACCGCCAGGTCAACATCGGCCTGGCGATCGCGGCCGACGGCAACCTCGTCGTTCCGGTGATCCGCGACGCCGATCAGCTCTCGATCAAGGGGCTGGCACTCGCGGCGGGCACGCTGATCGAGAAGGGCCGGCGCGGCAAGCTCGGTGCCGACGACCTGGCCGGCGGCACGTTCACCGTCAACAATACCGGCGCGAACGGGTCGGTGCTCTCGGCGCCGATCTTGGTGCCGGGCCAGACCGGGATCGTCACCACCGAAGCGATCGTGAAGCGTGCCGTCGTTCGGGACGACGACTCGATCGCGGTGCGCTCGATGATGAACGTGTGTCTCTCGCTCGATCACCGGGTGGTCGACGGCGCGGTCGCCAGCGGCTTCCTGTCCGATCTCAAGCGGCGCCTGGAAGCGATGGGGCCGACAGGATCGCTCTGAAAACGACGGCGTGGGCGTTCGCGCTCACGCTGCTGCTCGCGGCGCCGGCCTACGGCGCCTACGACGACGAACCGAGCGGCCTGGTCGGCACGTCGGCGACGCTCGCGAAGGTGCGCCTGCTCTACGAGCACGCGCACCAGCATGAGTACACCCGCGCCGCCACCGTCATCGAGGACTGGCGGCTGTTCCAGGACGGTACGGTCGGCGACTACCGGATCTACCAACTCGGCAGGGACGTTCGCGCGATCACCACGCTCGGCCCCATGACCTATCAGAAGGGCATCGTTCACGGCGTCCACTGGCAGCAGGACCGCAACGGGATCACCTTCGTCGACGCCGGGCTGCACGATCAGCGCGAAGCCGCCAGCGAACGCGCCTTCCGCGATCCGAGCGACGAGCGCGACGTGCGGCTGATCGGCGAGTCACCGCTGTTCAGCGCGTACGTCGTCGAGGTCGACCCACCGACCGGCGTCCGCGAGTGGCTGTTCGTCGATAAGCGCAGCGGCCTGGTCATCCGGCGCGAGTCGGTCGAGCGCCGCTCGCGGGTGACGACCATCTACGACGACTACCGGCTCTTCGACGGCGTCTGGGATCCCTCGCGGGTCGACACGACCGACACGCTCGGCAACGAGCGCGAGCAGCTCCTGGTCAATCGCACGGTCGATACGACGCCCGATCCCCGCGACGTCGAGATGCCCTCCAGTCGCCGCGTCGTCGAGTTCACCGAAAAGCAGACGACGACGGTGCGGCTCCCGGTCCGCTTCGTCGACGGGCTGCCGGTCGTGCGCGTCATCGTCGGCCGCGGCGCCTACGACTTTCTGCTCGACTCGGGCGCGGCCGGGATTTTCATCGACCCGAGCGTCGCCGACCAGCAGCACCTCGAGCGGTTCGGCGAGCACATCGGCTCGACGGTCGGCGCCTTCCAGGAGTCGATGACGACCGTGCCGCTGATGACGATCGGCGAGCTCCGCATGCGCAATCTCGCCGCGCGGGTCGCGACGCTCCCGTTCCAGATCGACGCGCACACGCACATCGTCGGTTTGCTCGGCTTCGACTTCTTCGCCGATGCGGTCGTGCACCTCGATCTCGAGCACAACCTCGCCGAGGCGATCGTGCCCGAACACTTTCACCCGCCGACCGACGCCTCGTCGGCGACGCTGAGCCTGGACGATCGGACGCCGGCCGTCCATATCGGTGCCGGGAGCACGGTCGGACGCGTCGTGCTCGACACCGGCGCCAACCAGACGATCCTCGAGAGTACGTTCGCCGATCGCGGCGAGTTCGCGCCCGACCGGTTCGAGACGCCGACCCGGGTGCGCGGGATCGGCGGCCTCGCCAGCGCGCTCCCGACGCGGGTGCCGGGGATCGAGCTCGGCGGCCTGTGGTTGCGCGACGTCACCGCCGACGTCTCGAACGTCGACCTGGGAAGCGACGAGCTCGACGGCATGATCGGCACCGACCTGCTGCGCTCGTACGAGCTGTGGTTCGACTATCGCGCCAACGCCGTCTACTTGCGCCGCGCGCGCCGCTGACCGCTCCGCTCGCCAAGCGCAGCGGTGATGAACGCGGTCTTC
>JBEKAU010000472.1:0-2867 GCA_050015755.1 Vulcanimicrobiaceae bacterium
GCAGCCGCTTCACCCCAAACCGTCACCCAGTGCTCGGGCTCGGCACTCTCGAGCCGGTCGATCGCCGCCAGAGCAGCGTCGCGGTCCGCGACGTGGAACGGAGACCGATGCGAGTCCAGCCGCGTGCGAAGGTCGGCGCGAATACGCGCGAACTCCAGCTCCACTCCGGCCGTGGTAATCTCGTTCATGCAGGTCGGCGACTCTCCAAGCGCTTGACGCCCTGCGGTCAAGGACTGCCGGAGGGGTGGGCCGATTATATGCACACGTGTGCCGAGATGGCAAGGGGGTGAGCGTGGGGCGTTCGAGCGGCAGTGGCGCGACGATCAAGGACATCGCCGAGAAGCTGGGGCTGTCGCATACGACGGTCTCGCGTGCGATCAACGATCATCCGCACATCAGCGAGGCAACCAAGGCGCTGGTCCGCCAGGCCGCCGACGATCTGTTGTACGTGCCGCATTCGGCGGCGCGCACGGTTCGGCGCGGCCACGGTCATCTGGTGGCGCTCGTCGTTCCCAATGTCCAGACCGAGTTCTACAACACGGTCGCCAAAGTGCTCGGGCAGCAGGCGCGACGCGCCGGCTACCAACTCGTCCTCGGGCTGACGGAGGACGATCCGCATACCGAGCTGGCTCATTGTCAGACGCTCGTCGAAGCGCGCGCCGCCGGCATCATCATCACACCGTCGGCCGCTCCGCTCAAGCGCACGATGGAGCTGCTCGGGCGAACGACGTGCTTGCAGCTCAATCGCTATCTGCCGCAGCTCAAATGCGACGGCGTCGGCTTCGACGACGCGGCGGGCGTTCGGCTCGCCACCGATCATCTGCTCAGCCTAGGGCATCGGCGAATTGGCTGGATTGGCGCGGAAATCGCAACCAGCACCGGCGCCGGACGACTGCGCGGCTATCTCGAACCACAACGTGCGCTCGGCATCGAACCCGATCCGTCGATCATCAAACTCGGTGCACCCCGACCCGCGTTCGGCCACCACTCGATGCTCGAGCTGTTGCAGCATCCGGAACCGCCGACCGCGATCATCATGAGCAGTTCGGAGTTGACGGCGGGCGGCCTCGAGGCAGTGCACGCCGCGCGCGTCGCCGTGCCGGACGACGTCTCGCTGGTCGGTTATACCGATCCGATCTGGTACCGCTTGATCGTGCCCGCGATGACGACCATCGCGTTGCCGGTCACGCAAGTCGCCGAGACGACGGCGTCGATCCTCTTCTCGCGCATCGAAGGCCGCGCAGACCAGTCGAACGCGGCGCACAAGCCGACCCCGAGTCGCATCGTGCTGACCCCGGAATGCATCGTGCGCGACTCGACCGCACCCCCGCGCGTCCGCGGCTGAGAACACCCGAAAAGAGCAGCAAAGAAATTTTTTCTGGCCCGAGAGGGATTTGGTGAAGCCTTGAGAATCCGGCCGTCGACCTGCACACGTGTGCAGTGAGGACGAGCGCGGGGCCCTCGTTTGAGACCTCGCCTGTTCGTGACGCTCGGAGGATTCATGGCACCACCTGACCGTCCTCGCGACCCGAGGGTCCGCCCTCGGCTGTTCGCCACCTCGTGGACCAGGGCAACAGGCCTGGGCGCGGGGTGCGCGGCCCTGCTGGCCCTCGGCCTCGCCTGGCTGCCGCTGCACGCGGCGTCGGCGCAGCCGGCCGCGCCCGCCACCGCGGCGCCCTCGCCGCTGCCGAGTGGGCCGGTCGAACCGGTCCTTCCGCCCGACGCAGGGCCCCCGGGAGCCTCGCCGCCGCCCATCTCGGCAGGCGCGCCGAGCGACTCGAAGTTCAAGACCATCTTCACGAACACGCTCAAGTACAGCACCGGCCTGCGCACATCGCCGCAAAATCCGGCCTTCCTCGCGTCCAAGAACACCAACGACGGCGACGAGAATTTCAAGCAGTGGGACGTCACCTCGAGCCGTTGGGATCTGCTCAGCGAGGTCGACATCGAGAACGCGTACGCGGGCGTGCGCTTCAGCGGGGCCGGCTGGTTCGACTCCGTCTACCGCGGCTACAACGCGAACGACGCGCCGAGCACCGTCAACCACACGACGCCGGCGTTCAACCAGTTTCCCTACGGAACGCAGTCGATCTCGGGGCTCGACTCGTATCTGCTCGACGCGTTCGTGTTCGGCAACACCAACATCGCCGGGATGCACAACACGGTGCGGTTCGGCCGCTCGGCCCAGGAATGGGGCGAGACCCTCTTCTTCGGCAACAACGGCATCACCGGCGGTATGAATCCGATCGACCTGACCAAACAGGTCGCCGTGCCGGACGCGCAGTTCAAAGAGATCATCCTGCCCGTCGCGCAACTCGACGACGACCTGCAGATCACCCCGCGCCTCTCGGTCGGCTTCTACTATCAGTTCCAGTGGCAGCCCGACATCAGCATTCCGGTCGGCGACTACTACTCGGTCTCCGACACGTATCAAAACGGTGCGCAGCGCGACTACATCGGCGGCCCCATCTCCAAAGGCGGTCCGCTCGAGTCGGCCTATCTCGGTCTGCCGGAGAACCCCCGCAACAACGATCAGTTCGGGGCGGAAGTGCATTGGCAGGTTCCGGTCGTCGACGTCGATCTCGGTTTCTATGCTCTGCAGTACAACGAACATGCGCTGGCGACGACGGTCATCGACTACGGTGTCGGCCTCAAGCAACAGCCGGGCCAAATCGCGCAGTATTACTGGCAATACGCGCAAGGGATTCAGGAGTACGGGGCGAGCTTTTCGAAGTCGCTCGGCGATATCGCCCTCGCAGGCGAAGCGTCCTGGCGCGACAACACACCGCTCAACAGCGGCGGCGTCACGTGCGGCATCAAACCTGCGGCGACGGCGAGCGGTCACCCCGTCGATCTCGGGTCGTGCG
>JBEKAU010000473.1:0-2865 GCA_050015755.1 Vulcanimicrobiaceae bacterium
GCCGGCGAGGAGTTCAACCTCGGCAGCCCGCAGCAGCTGGGCCGCATCCTGTTCGACAAGCTGAACCTGCCGGCAGGCAAAAAGAACAAGACCGGCTGGTCGACCGACGACGCCGAGCTGCAGCGGTTGCGCGGCTTTCCGATCGCGCGCATGCTGCAAGAGTTCCGCGAGGTCTCCAAGCTCAAGAACACCTACATCGACGTCTTCCCCGAGCTGGTCGACGCGAACGGCCGCCTGCACACGGTGTTCCGCCAGACCGCGACCGCCACCGGCCGCCTCAGCTCGACCAACCCGAACTTGCAGAATATCCCGGTGCGCGGCGAGCTCGGCCGCCGCATTCGCAAAGCGTTCGTGGCCCCGCCCGGACGCACGCTGCTCGCCGCCGACTACTCGCAGATCGAGCTGCGCTTGATGGCGCATCTGAGCGGCGATCCGCAGATGCGCCAGGCCTTCCTCGAAGGTCAGGACATCCACGACTTCACCGCGCGGCAGATCTTCGACGTCGGTCCGTTCGCCGAGGTCGACGGCAATCAGCGCCGCATGGCGAAATCCGTCAACTTCGGCCTGCTCTACGGAATGTCGGACTTCGGCCTCGCGCAGCGCTTGGAGATCGAGCGCGGCGAGGCCAAAGCGATGACCCAGGCGTACTTCGCGCGCTTCCCCAGCGTGCGCGCCTACATCGAGCGTTCGCTCGACGACGCGCGCGAGAAGGGCTACGTCGAGACGATGCTCGGCCGGCGCCGCTACATGCCGGATCTGCGGGCGAAGAACTACGCGCTGCGCGCAGCCGCCGAACGCGAGGCGACCAACGCACCGCTGCAAGGCTCGGCCGCCGATCTGATGAAGCTCGCCATGGTCCGCGTCGATCGCCGGTTGCGCGAAGAGGGTCTCGATGCGATCATGCTCTTGCAGATCCACGACGAGCTGATCTTCGAGGTCGCCGCCGGCGATCTCGACGCGGTCGCGCGGCTCGTCAAGTACGAGATGGAGCACGCCATGGAGCTGACCGTCCCGATCGAGGCGACCCTCAAGAGCGGCGACAATTGGTACGACGTCGAGAGCTACGATCTCGACGTGGAACTGGAAGAGCCGGTCGGCTGATGGGCGAGGCCGACCTCGCCCTGCTCGGCGCGCTGGCGGAGACGCTGGCCGCACCCGGCGAACTCGGCGACGCGCTCGAGCGCGTGCTGGCGCTGCTGATCGAGCGGTTCGGCATGGTGACCGGTTGGGTGTGGCTCGTCGATCCGCACACCACGCGGTTCTATCACGCCGCGTCGGTTGCGCTGCCGGCGTACTTGCGTGAGCCGGTACGGATGACGGGCGCGGCATGCTGGTGCATCGAGGCGTTTCTCGCCGGCGACTTCGACACCGACAACGTCGAGGTCGTCAACTGCAGCCGGCTGCGTGACGCCTACGCGAGCGGCGCGGCGGAGCAGGCGGAGGGCGTCCGTTTTCACGCCAGCGTCGCGCTCGCGCTCGGCGGCAAACGGCTGGGTCTGATCAACATCGCCGGCCGAGATCGGCCGCGTTTGCACGCCGACGAGTTGCGCGTGCTCGAGATCGTCGGTGCACACGTCGCGCTCGCCGTCGACCGTGCACGCTTGGCCGAGGAGAACGTCACCTCGGCGCGGGCACGCGAGCGGCTGCGACTCGCGCGCGAGCTGCACGACACGCTCGCGCAAGATCTCGTCGCGATCGGCTTACAAGGCGAACGCGCGCTGGGCGTGCTGCCGGACGCCCCGAAGGCCCGTGGCGCGCTCGAGCGTATCGTCGCGGTCGCGCGTGACGGACTCGACCGCGCCCGCCAATCCGTGCTCGCGCTGCGCACGCTGCCGGCCGAGACGACGCTGGCGGAGGCGCTGGCCTCGCTCGCGCACGAGGTCAGCTCGCGGACCGGCCTGCGCATTCGCACGGCGATCGAGCCGGCGCTGCGACTCGACGAACGCTGCGAGACCGAACTGATCCGGATCGCCGGCGAGGCCCTCTCCAACGTCGAGCGCCACGCGCAGGCCACGCGCGTCGAGGTGACGCTCGCGCGCCGTGACGGCGCGGTCGAGCTGGTCGTCGCGGACGACGGCATCGGACTGCCCTCGCAGCGGCGCGAGGGCTTCGGGATCGCGGGGATGGACGAGCGCGCACGCGAGGCCGGCGGCACGTTCGCGCTCGAGAGCGACGGGAACGGAACGCGCGTGCGCGTGTGCATCCCCGCGTCATGATTCGGACCGTCGTCGTCGACGACCACCCGGTCGTTCTCGAAGGGCTCGTCGCGCTGCTCGAAGACGCCGGCGGCTTCGCGATCGTCGGGACGACCGGCGAGGGTGCCGCCGTCGCCGAGCTCGTCGCGCGCACGGCACCGGACGTGGTCGTGCTCGACCTCGAGTTGCCCGAACGCGGTGGTCTCGACGTCCTCACCGAGCTCGCGCAGCACGCCCCGCGTGCGCGGACCGTCGTCCTCTCGGCGTACGGCGGCGAGGAGCGAGTCGCGGCGGCGCTGGCCGCCGGCGCCCGCTCGTACGTCCTCAAAGGGACGCCGGCGGCGGAGATCGTCGCGACGCTGCGCGCGGTCGCGGCCGGCGAGATTCGGCTCGATGCGCGAACCGCCGCCGGCTTGGACCGCGCGCTCGGCGCCGCGGCCCTGACCCCGCGCGAACGCGACGTGCTGCGCGCCGTGGCGGCCGGACGCACGACCCGCGAGATCGCGGCGGCGCTGACGATCAGCGAGCGGACCGTACGCTACCACGTCGGCGAGCTGCTGGCGCGGCTGGGAGCGCGCAACCGCGCCGAGGCCGTCGCGACCGCCCAGCGCCGCGGCTTGTTGTAACCGACCCTGGCCGAACGGCCAGGGTGGCCCTGGCCGCCCGCCGC
>JBEKAU010000474.1:0-2860 GCA_050015755.1 Vulcanimicrobiaceae bacterium
GGGCGAATCTTCTACAACCAGGCGCGCATGTCGGCCGAGGGGATCCCGCAGATCGCCTCGGTGATGGGTTCGTGCACGGCCGGCGGCGCATACGTGCCGGCGATGTCCGACGAAGCGGTCATCGTCAAGGACGAAGGGACGATCTTCTTGGGCGGCCCGCCGCTCGTGCAGGCGGCGACCGGAGAGATCGTCACCGCCGAGGACCTCGGGGGCGCCGACGTACACACCCGCATCAGCGGCGTCGCCGACCACTTCGCCGTCGACGACGAGCACGCGCTGGGGATCGTGCGCCAGATCGTTGCGCACCTGGACCGCCGGTCGTACGACCCGTGGCCGATGCGCACGCCGCGACCGCCGGCGCGCGACCCGCACGAGCTCTACGGGATCATCCCGGCCGACGCGCGGCAGAGCTACGACGTGCGCGAGGTGATCGCGCGCCTCGTCGACGGCTCCGACTTCGCCGAGTTCAAGGCCCGCTACGGCACGACGCTGGTGTGCGGGTTCGCCCATCTCGACGGCCACCCGATCGGCATCCTCGCCAACAACGGCATTCTCTTCAGCGAGTCGGCGCTCAAAGGCGCGCACTTCATCGAGCTGTGCTGCAAACGCGGGATCCCGCTGCTCTTCTTGCAGAACATCACCGGTTTCATGATCGGCCGCGAATACGAGAACCGCGGCATCGCCAAAGACGGCGCCAAGCTGGTCACCGCGGTCGCCTGCGCCGAGGTTCCCAAGTTCACCGTCGTCATCGGCGGCAGCTTCGGCGCCGGCAACTACGGCATGTGCGGACGCGCCTACGCGCCGCGGCAATTGTGGATGTGGCCGAATGCGCGGATCAGCGTCATGGGCGGCACACAGGCCGCCTCGACGCTGCTCACGGTGCGGATGAACGCGGACCTCGAGCGCGGGAAAGCACCGCTCGATGCGGCGGAACAGGCCGCGCTCAAGGCCCCGATCCTCGAGAAGTACGAACACGAAGGCAATCCGTACTACTCGACCGCGCGGCTGTGGGACGACGGCATCATCGATCCCCTCGACACACGCCGTGTGCTGAGCATCGGGTTACGCGCCGCGCGCTACGCGCCGGCCAAGGCAACGACGTTCGGCGTGTTCCGCATGTGAGACGCGCTGCGACCTAGGTCGCACGGTCTGACAAAGGTCGGCCAATTGTAAAGAACCGGCTAAACCCGGCTGGGACGTTCGCCGAGTAACGGGATATGAAGGTGCGAATCGGTGCACAGATCGCGGCCGGGTTCGCCGTGCCGTTGATCGCCCTGGCGCTCGGCGTCGCGGCGGTCATCGCCGGCTTCGTCGCGACCAAGGCGGCCAAAGACGACGTCATCAACAAGAGCACCTTTCGCGCCAACGCACGCGACATCGACGTCGAGAACGCCAAGCAGCGCGAAGCGATCGCGCGCTTCGCACTGACCCATCGGGCGAGCGCGATCGCGGACTACTCGGCAGCCGGTGAGGCGACGACCAGCGACCTGGGCTACCTGATCGACCACCAGAACTCGGTGCCGGGCGCCAAGGACGCGCTGGGGCAGATCAGCGCTCTGATCGGCTCGATCCAGCAGCAAGACCAATCGATCATCGCGGCCGCGACGAAGAATCCACAGGCGGTCATCGCCGCCTATGCCGGCAGCACGAGCGGCGCGTCGGCGCCGATCGCGGCGTCGCTGGCCTCCTCGTCCGGCGCGCTCACCGAGCTCGAGAAATCGCTTGGCACGCTGATCGACGCTGCGGGCGCCGCGTCGAAAGCCTCGAGTCAGCAGTTCGACGACCGCACGCGCTCCGTCGAGTACTTCATCATCGGGCTGGCGGTCCTCGCGCTGATCGTCTCCGCGCTGTTCTCGCTGTGGCTCGGGCGGCGCATCCGCAAGCGGCTCGCCGACGTCTCGCAGCGGCTCGACGCCGTCGTCAGCGACGACTTTGCACGGCTCGCAAGCTCGCTCGACCGCCTCGCGGCCGGCGATCTGCGGATCGCCTTCCGTTCCGAGCGCGAGACGATTCACGACGGCGCGGGCGATGAAATCGCGGACGTCGGCCACGCCTACGACGCGCTGGTCGAGGGGTTCGCGGCGATCGGTGATCGACTGACCGCTGCCGCGCTGCGGTTGGGCGATGCGATCGGCGGCGTCGCCCGCACCTCGCGCAGCGTCGCGCTCGCCAGCGACCAGGCCTCCGCGTCCGCCGCCGAAGCGTCGCGCGCGGTCGAGTCGATCGCTCGCACCGTCGACGAAGTCGCCGGCGACTCGCGTGACCAGGCCGGGAAGATCGCCCAGGCCAGCGCCGCGATCGAAGAGCTGGCGCGCGCGTCGGCCGCGATCGCCGACGGCGCCAACGCGCAGTCCACCGCGATCCAAGAGGCGGCCTTCGCGATCGAGGCGCTCGATCGCGAGATCACCCGCCTCTCCGAAGCCGGCGTTTCGCTCGCGGGTGCGGCCCGCAGCGCGTCGAGTGAAGCCGAGGGCGGCGAGAACGCGGTCGAAGCGACCCAGCGCGCGATGCGCGAGCTGGGTGACGTCTCGCAGAAAGCCGCCAACGCGATGGTCGCGCTGGAAGGCCGCTCAGGTGCGGTCAGCGAGATCGTCTCGACGATCGAAGAGATCGCCGACCAGACGAACCTGTTGGCGCTCAACGCGGCGATCGAGGCGGCGCGCGCGGGCGAGCACGGCCGTGGCTTCGCCGTCGTCGCCGACGAGGTGCGCAAGCTCGCCGAACGCAGCACCGACGCGACCAAAGAGATCTCCTCGATCCTGCAGGCGATCCGGCGCGAGACGCTCACGGCCGCCGAAGCGATGCGCGGCTCCAGCCGCTCGATGTCCGAGGGGATCGAGGTGTCGGCACGCGCCTCGAC
>JBEKAU010000475.1:0-2859 GCA_050015755.1 Vulcanimicrobiaceae bacterium
GGCCTGCGCTCGTTGGGCGCTGGGCAGCAAGAAATGCGCCAACGCGGGTACGAGGATCAGCGCGCCGAGCATGTTCCACAGGAACATGAAGCAGAGCAGGATGCCCATGTCGGCCTGGTATTTGATCGGCGAGAAGGCCCAGGTGGCGACGCCGACCGCGAGCGTTCCGCCGGTGAGCAGCACGACGCGCCCGGTGAAGCGCAACGTCTGGTGGTACGCCTCGTCGAGCGTCATCCCGTCGCGCAGTCGTGCCAGCAGCACGCTGATGACGTACAGCGAGTAGTCGACGCCGATCCCGACTCCCAGGGCGATCACCGGCAACGTCGAGACTTTGACGCCGATGTGCAGTCCGACCATCAAGGCCTCCGCGAGCACGGAGGTCAAGGCCAGCGGCAGCACGGCGCACAGGACGGCGCGCCAGGATCGGAAGGTGATCAGGCACAGCACGATCACCGCAGCATAGATCCACAGGAGCATCTGACGGTCGGCCTGCTTGACCACGATGTTCGTCGCCGCTTCGATGCCGGCGTTCCCGGCCGCCATCGTGAACTTGACGTCGCGCGTGTCGTTGGCCGCCGCGAAAGTGCTCACGCTGTCGATCACGCTCGTCAGCGTATCGGCCTCGTGATCCTTGAGGTAGACGTAGAGGGTCAGCAGGTCGCAGGCCTGGTCGTGGAGCCCGCGCGGTGCCTGGACGGCGATCATGTTCGCCATGCTCTGGTTGTCGAGCAGTTCGTACCACTTCGGGCTGCCTTCGTCGTAGGCGACGATCATCGTCCGGTACAGACCGGCGAGAGAGTCGGTCGAATCGACGCCGCCCAACTGACGCAACTGCCACGCCAACGCGTCCTCGCGCTCGAGCGTGTCGTAGGCCGCGCATGCGCCGGGCGGCGTCGTGATGAGTACGGCGAAGAGATCGCTGCTCGCGCCGTAGTGCTCGGTGAGGTACGCGTTGTCGCGATTGTAGACCGACGACGCGCGCAGCTCGGGTGCGCCCGGGCCGAGATCGCCGATGCGCAGGTGAGCGGCGACCAGCGAGCCGCCTATCGCCAGAACGACGGCCGCCGCGACGGCCGCCGTTGCGTAGCGGCGTTCGGTGAAGCGGCAGAGTACCTGCCAGAGGACGTGCCGGCGCTGGCTGCCGTTCCGCGTTTCGCCGCGCAAACTGCGCTGCGCCGCAGCGGGGTCGACGCCGACGTACGAGAGCAGGATCGGCAAGAGGATCAGGTTGGTGACGATCAAGATCGCGACGCCGATGCTCGCCACCAGCGCCAGTTCCTGGATCGCCCGGATCTGGATGATCGAGAGGACGGCGAAGCTGACCGCATCGCACACCAGCGCCGTGATGCCCGGGACGAACAGCCGGCGGAACGTGGCGCGGGCCGCGACCAACCGGTGCGCGCCGCGCCCGACGTCCTGCATGATCCCGTTCATCTTCTGCGCGCCGTGACTCATGCCGATCGCGAACACAAGGAACGGAACCAGAATCGAGTAGGGGTTCAATGCGAAGCCCAATGCCGCCGTCGCGCCGAGCTGCCAGAGCACGGCGACCAAGGAGCAGCTCACGACCAGCAGCGTGCTACGCACGTCCCGCGTGTACGCGTACAGGACGATCGCCGCGATCGCGACCGCGATCGTGAAGTACAGTAACATCGCGCGCAACGAGGCGATCAAGTCGCCGACGATCTCCGCGAAGCCGGTGATGTGGATGCGGATGTCGCCCCGCTGGTAGTGGTCGCGTATCTGCTCGAGCGCCGCGGAGAGCTGCGCGTAGTCGAGCGGCTTGCCGGTCGCCGGATCGGCCGAGAGCAGCGGCACGTAGAGCAGGCTCGAACGCAGATCCTTGGCGACGAGTTGTCCGCGCAAACCGGCGCGCTCGACGTTCGTCCGCACCGCCGCGACCGACCGCGGCGAGCCGTCGTACTCCTCCGGGACGACCGGTCCGCCCGCCAGGCCGTCTTCGGTGACCGCGACCCAACGAACCGTCGGCGTCCAGAGAGATTTCATGAAGTTGCGGTCGACGCCGGGAACGAGGAAGACGTCGTCGCTGACTTCCTTCAACGTGTCGAGATAGTGTTTGGAATAGATCGAACCCCGCGTCGTCTCGACGACGATGCGCACGCTGTTGCCCAGGCCGGTCAGATCGTCAGCGCGAGCGAGGAAGTTCTGGATGTACGGTTGTTTGGTCGGGATCGTGTCTTCGTAGCGCGCGTTGAGCCGGGTGTGCGTCGCCTCGAATCCCAGCAGCAGCGTGACGAGGACGCAGAGGGCCAGCACCGCCCGCCGATGGTTGAACAGCGCGCGCTCCAGCCAGGACCCCGAGCTTCGGTCGAAGCCGTTCGCGTCGGCGTGCATCGGCTCGTCGTTCATAGCCGCGTCGCGCCCGTCACGCCGACCACCAACAGACCGCCGTCCGGTGCGTACGCCACACCGGAGAGGGCGCCCAGCGCGACGGTCCGTCGCGCTGCCAGCGGTTCGAGTGCCCGTGCGCCCGGGCGCCAGCGCAACAGCTGACCCGACTGCGTCGTGACGACCAGCCCGCCGTCGGGCGCGGCCTCCACGCCGCTCAGCGAGAGCGACGCCCCGGCCGAGACCCGCGTGAAGGTGCGTTCCCCATCGCGCGAGAGGAACGCGTGTCCGCGCAAACCACCGACGAAGAGTGCCCCCGACGGCAGCACCGCGGCGACGAAGTACGTGCCGCGATAGGGCGAGCGCACGCGCACGAACGAGGCGCCGCCATCGGTCGAGCGCTCGAGGAGACCTTGTTCGCCGGCGAGATAGATCGTCGCACCGTGCGCGGCGATCGCATAGAGGTGCCGGCCACCCAGATCGGCGACGCGTCCCATCCACGACGTCCAC
>JBEKAU010000476.1:0-2853 GCA_050015755.1 Vulcanimicrobiaceae bacterium
GAGGCGAGCGCCGACGAGGCCCACCAACGCGAGGCCGACGAGCGGATCGCGCAGAGCGAGGACCGTGAGGCCTCCGTGCTCGGCGAGGCCGGCCGTCGCCGGCTGGCCGAGATCGACGCGGAGCTGGGGATGCTGCAGCAGACGTTCGCGCAGAACCCGGCCAGCGACGAAGAACAGCAAGATGTCCTGGGCCGCTACGAGGGCGAGCCGGACACGCTGGCCGACGAGTTGCCGCGGCTGCGCGAAGAACTCGTGCGTCTGCAGGCCAACGTCAACCTCAACGCCGAGGCCGATCGCGACGAGCTGACCGAGCGCGAGCGATTCCTGCGCGAGCAGATGGACGATCTCCATCAGGCGCGCGAGACGCTGCTGGCGACGATCTCCGAGATCGAGGCTTCGTGCCAGGTGCAGTTCAACGAAACGTTCGAGGCGGTGCGCCAGAAGTTTACCGAGACGTTCGCCGAGCTGTTCCCCGGCGGCAGTGCCAAGATGTCGCAGACGAATCCCGAGAACCTGAGCGAGACCGGGATCGAGATCGAAGTCCAGCCGCCGGGCAAGAAGATGACGAACCTGGCCGCGCTCTCGGGCGGCGAGCGCGCGATGACCGCCTCGGCGCTGATCTTCGCGCTGATCGCGGTGAAGCCGTCGCCGTTCTACCTGCTCGACGAGGTCGACGCGGCGCTGGACGACGCCAACGTCGAGCGGCTCTCGACCAAGATTCGCGAGGTGTCGACTACCGCGCAGATGCTGATCGTCACCCACAACAAGAAGACGATGGAGCTGGCGCAGCGCATGTACGGCGTGACGATGCAGGAGCCCGGGGTGAGCTCGATCATCAGCGCTTCGCTCGACGATCGGCCTGCCGCGCCGCCGACGCCCGCGGCCGACGACCGTGAACCCGCGCTCGTCACCTGAGCTCGCGCGCCCGCTCGTCACGGGCGCGGCACTGCTCTCGGTCTACGACCGGACGGGGATCGTGCCGTTGGCGCGCGCGCTGGCCGACGCCGGGACGCCGCTCTACGCGACCGGCGGGACGCGCGCGCATCTGCTCGCCGAGGGCATCGCGGTCCACGACGTCGGCGACCTGACCGGGTATCCGTCGCTGTTCGACGGCCGCGTCAAGACGCTGCATCCCAACGTCTTCGGCGGCATCCTGCAAGACCGCGCCAACGCGACGCACCAGGCCGAAGCGCGCGAACACGGCATCCCGACCATCGCGACCGTGGTCGTCAACCTCTACCCGTTCGAGATGACCGTCGCGCGTGAAGGCGCGACGTTGCAGGAAGCGATCGAGCAGATCGACATCGGCGGCGTCTCGCTGCTGCGCGCGGCGGCGAAGAACTACGAGCACGTCACCGTGCTGAGCGATCCGGGCCAATACGACACGATCATCGCGGCGCTGGGCCGGGGCGGCATCGACCACGCAACCCGGCGCGGCTTTGCGACCCGCGCCTTCGAGCGCACCGCCGAGTACGACAGTGCGATCGCGCGCTACCTGGAATCGGGCTTGGTCGCGAACGAGCTGCCGGGTTCGCTGGCGCTGACGATCCCCATCGAGCAGCCGCTGCGCTACGGCGAGAACCCGCAAGATCGCGCGGCGTTCTACCTCGCCCGCGAGGCGCAGCTCCCCGAGCAGCTCGGCGGCAAGGCGCTCTCGTACAACAACTTGCTCGACCTCGACGCGACGCTGCGTCTGTTGGTGCCCGCGCAGCGCGGCGTGCCCGACGCGCAGAGCGGCCTGGGCGCGGCGACGCTGCCGCGGGCCGCGATCGTGAAGCACACCGTGCCGTGCGGCGTCGCCGAGCGCGGTACCGTCGCCGAGGCGGTGCGCGAAGCGCTCCAGGCGGACCCCGTTTCCGCCTACGGCGGCATCATCGCCGTCGACGGGACGATCGACGTCGCGACCGTCGATCAGCTGTGGGACTTCTTCCTCGAGATCGTCGCCGCGCCGGCGTTCGAGCCGGCCGCGCTGGCGCGGCTGCGCAAGAAGAAGAACCTGCGGATCATGCGTTTCCGCGCCGGGGCGCCGGCGAAGATCGCGGCCGAGCTGCGCGTGCGCAGTGCCCTGGGCGGCGTGCTGGCCGAGGACGACGACCCGCAGGCGCCGCCCGAGCAGTGGACGGTGGTCTCCAAGCGTGCCCCGAGCGCCGGTGAATGGCGCGATCTGGTCTTCGCCTGGGACATCGTCCGCCACGTCAAGTCCAACGGCGTCGTCCTGGTACGGGATGGGGTTTCACGTGGCATCTGTGCGGGGCAGACCAATCGCGTGAGCGCCGTGCAGATTGCCGCCCATCGGGCGCACGAGTTCGCCGCCGGCGCCGCCTGCGCGAGCGATGGTTTTTTCCCGTTTGCCGACGGTCTGGTGGCCGCGGCCGATGCCGGCTGCACGGCCGTGATCGCGCCGCAAGGCTCGATCCGCGACGCCGAAGTGGTCGCGGCCGCCGACGCGCGCGACATCGCCCTGGTCTTCAGCACCTACCGCTACTTCTTGCACTGACATGCTTGCCTTCGTGCTTCGCCTGATCGGTTACGGGGTCGTGTTCGGCCTCACCGCGCGCGTCTCGCAGATGCTGTGGACGCAGCAGGGTCTCGACGGCATCGGCCGGCTCACCCACTTCCACAATCTCGAGATGACGACGCTGATCGTCGCGCCGATCGTGCTCGCCCTGGTCGGTTTCGGCGCGTTGCGCTCAGCGTGCGTCTTCATCGGCTTCTTCTTGGTGGCCGCGGCGCTGACGGCGCCGTTCACGATCGCGCGCGTCATCGGCGCGTGAACGCGCGGCGCGACAAACCTGCTTCCGCGTCCCGCTAGGCGGACGCTAGGGCGCCGGGCAGCCCGCGGGTCCGCACGAC
>JBEKAU010000477.1:0-3024 GCA_050015755.1 Vulcanimicrobiaceae bacterium
GATCGCACGGCTCCGCTCGCTCCGGTGCCCGCGTCGGTGAGGGCGAACTGCCGCGTCGATCTCGCGGCGGTCCGACGCATCACCGGCCAACGCTTCAGTCGCTTGGCGCCGATGTGGCCGTCGGACGATGGCATGATCGTCAGCGGCGCCGCGTTGCGTGAGTGGTCGACGCGTACTGGAGGCTCGTCACCGGACGGCGTGGTCGTTCGGTGGCGCACGCCCTGGCGACCCTCCTGGGAGCCCTCGCGTCGCATCGAGGCGGAGTTCATCCGACGGTCGCACGATGAGCACGGCTGGAACGTGGTGGTCCTGCGCTCGCCGCGCATCGGGGCGAAGCCGCCGACCGTCGAGGGTGTGCAACAAACGCTCGACGAGTCGCCGTGCGTCGAAGGGAAGCCAGGCTCGGGCGCGTAGCCGCTCGGTGATGGCAGATCTCGTCACCCTGGCCGCCCTTCGCGCGCTGGTTTCGCTCTCCGATCCGCGTCTCTCGCCCGATGGGACGCAGGTCGCGTACGTCCGCAAGACGGCCGATGTCGCGCACGATCGCATGGATCAAGCGCTCATCGTCCAGCCCGTCGCCGGAGGAGCGGCCCACATCGTCGACCCGGGACCATTCGCCAGTGCGCCGCGCTGGTCGCCGGACGGCGCGCGGCTCGCATACCTGCGTCACGACGCCAAGCACGACGAGGATCAGATCGTGGTCGTCCGCCTCGCGTCCGGTACGCGCGTCACGGTAACGCGTGCCGCCAACGGCGTCGAGCACTACGCGTGGAGCCCCGACGGGCGACGCTTCGTCTACGACACGCCCGACAACGAACCGAACGCCGCCGCCGCGAGGGCGCACGACGATCTCTTTGCCGTTGGGAACGACGGGTTTCTCACCGACAAGCCCGCGGTGCCCTCGCATTTGTGGCTCGTCGCGAGCGGTGGCGGCGTAGCGCGACGGCTCACCCACGGCACCTGGAGCGTCTATGAGGGCGTGCCGCCGTTCGCCGGGGGCACTGCCGATCCGTCGTGGTCGCCCGACGGCCGCACGATCGTGATCGCACGTTCGCCCAACGCCGACGACGCCGCGACCGATCGTTCGTCGATCGCGATCGTCGACGTCGCGACCGGCGCGGTCCACGACGTCGACGCGCCGCATCACTACGTCTATGAGCCGGCGTTCGCGCCGGCCGGCGGCTCCTTCGCGTACCTGCGCCCGCACGGGCCGGGGCCGATCAGCGTCTTCGACGCGATCGTCGCGACGCCGAGCGACGGGATGGGCGAGGATCGCACGATCGCGTTCGATCGTGACGTCGCCGCACTGCGCTGGTCCGGGAACGTGCTGGTCGTCAGTATGGTCGATCGCCTGCGCGGCGGCATCGCCGTCATTCCGCCAGGCGGCGCTCCGCAGCGCGTTGACGTCGGCCCGCTCTCGGTTGGCGATTTCGATGCGGGCCCGCACGGTGAGCTCGCGTTCGTCGGCAGCGCGCCGGCGCGGCCGCCCGAACTGTATGTCGTTCGTGCGCCGGGCGCCGCACCGCGTGCGATCACCGCGGACAATGCGCGCCTGCGCGCGCTTCGCTACGGGCGCGTCGAACCGATCACGTGGAAAGCATCGGACGGAATGGTCTCCGAAGGGCTGCTCGTGCATCCGATCGGTGAGCGGCCGGGCGTGAAGTACCCGCTGCTGGTGTGGCACCACGGCGGCCCGGAAGCGGCGGTGAACCTCGGCTTCGATGAGGGCACCGACGAAGGACTGCCGATCGGGCAATTCGGCGCTGCGCGCGGCTGGTACGTCTTCTTGCCGAACTATCGCGGCAGCGACGATCTGGGCAACGCGCACGAGCACGCGATCTTCGAGGATCCCGGTGCCGGGCCGATGCGCGACGTCATGGCGGGGATCGCGGCGATCGAAGGCCGCGGCGTGATCGACACGACGCGCGAGTGCGTCGGCGGTCACTCCTACGGCGGCTTCATGACCGGCTGGATCATCGGCCACGACGCCCGCTGGCGGTGCGCGGTCGTCGGCGACGGCGCCGTCGACTGGCTCCAGGCCTACGATCTTTCGGCGTCCGGCAACCTCGCGTGGACGCGCGATTCGCTCGGCGGCGGCCCGTGGGAGAGTGCCGCGATGTTCGAGCGCTATCGCGTCGACTCGCCGATCACCTACGCGCCGCACGTACGTACGCCGACGCTGATCCTCACCGGACTCGTCGATCAGACGGTACCGTTCAGCGAGTCGTGGACGCTCTTCCACGCGCTGCGCGACCGCGGTGTGCCGGTTCGCCTCATCGGCATCCCGACCGCGCACCACACCCCGCACGACCCGGTCCGCCTGGACAGCTACGAGCAGCACATCCTCGACTGGCTGGCGGCCCATCTGTCCGAATAGGTCTGAGAACGCCAGCATGGGAGGAAGCGGCTGACCACGTGACGACAGCGGGCCCCATGCGTGTTTCGATGGTGCGGTACGCGACGGTGTTGCTGTTGGCTGGATGTTCGGGCGGCGGCGGGAGTGCCGTCTCCGCCGTCTTACCCGCGTGCGGCGCGTCCGGCGGCTCCTCGGCACTCGCATTGCTGTGGCCGCAGATCGGCACGACCGGCGTTGCGACGACCGCAGGGGCGATCTATTTTGCCTTCGCGAGCGCATCACCGGGCTCGCCGGTCAGTTTCAACGTCGTGCTCACGTCCGGGAGTGCCGCGAGCCTCACCGCCGGTACACCGTCGGTCACGACGACCTTGCCGCCAGGCGCGTTGAGTGGCAGCAGCGAGCTCAACCCCTGCGTCGTGAATGCGCTCATCGGCAACTGCACCAGCGGCGGGGCCGATACGGTCACCGACTTCATGGCCCCGATCGATCCGCTCGCGCGCCGGCTGCAGCGGGACGGCAGCGCCGTCCTCGCATCCCCCGCAGCCGCCGGGTAACTGTCTCCTCCCGTTCGTCCCCGCGGCATTCCTCGCGTATCCACCGACGGGTACGACCGGGGTCGCCACGACGAACGTGACTCTCGACTACGGCCTTTCCGGGGTGAGCGGCGC
>JBEKAU010000478.1:0-2843 GCA_050015755.1 Vulcanimicrobiaceae bacterium
CGCCGGCCAAGATCTGTTCGCGCAGGCGCTCGTAGATCTGGCGGTAGATCGGGACGATACTGCCGCGATCGAGGTCGAGGGAGAATTCCGACCAGCCGGTCCGCATGAGCCGTCCATTCGCCGCCTGGCTCCGTCCAATCCCGCCCATTGGGGCGAAAAAGGCCAGAATTGGATGGGAATAGGAGGCCATTGGGGGACGGAACCGCACGGAGGGCACGCTACAATTGAGGTCAGCGCACGAGCACTGGAGCCCGTCAATGATCGATTTGCCCGCCCCGCCCGCCAGCCCCGCGAACGGTACCGCCGCTGCCTCCCCGCAGCCGGATCCGCAAGAGACCCGCGAATGGTTGGACGCCCTCGACGGCGTCATCGAGGCCGAGGGCGCAGGCCGGGCCAGCCAGCTGGTAGAGTCGCTGGTCGAGCACGCCGCGATCCGCGGGGTGCGGACGCCGGCAGCCCAGACGACCCCCTACGTCAATACGATCCCGGTCGAGGCGCAACCGCACTTCCCGGGTGACCTGACGATCGAAGAGCGCCTGCGCCACTACATCCGCTGGAACGCGATGGCGATGGTCGTGCGCGCCAACAAGGACGGCGGCGACCTGGGCGGACACGTCGCCTCGTTCTCGTCGGCCGCGACGCTGGTCGACGTCGGCTTCAACCACTTCTGGCGCGGACCGCAGTACAAGAACGGCGGCGACCTGGTCTACTTCCAGGGCCACTCCTCGCCCGGCGTCTACGCGCGCGCCTTCCTCGAAGGCCGGCTCTCCGAAGAACAGCTGCAGAACTTCCGCCGCGAAGTCGACGGCAAGGGCATTCCCTCGTATCCGCACCCGTGGCTGATGCCGGACTTCTGGCAGTTCGCGACCGTCTCGATGGGCCTAGGCCCGATGCAGGCCGTCTATCAAGCGCGCTACATGCGCTACCTCGAACACCGCGGACTGATCGAGCCCAGCGATCGCAAAGTGTGGTGCTTCGTCGGCGACGGCGAGATCGACGAGCCGGAAACGCTCGCCGGCCTCTCGATGGCGACGCGCGAGGGACTCGACAACCTGATCTTCGTCATCAACGCCAACCTGCAGCGGCTCGACGGGCCGGTGCGCGGCAACGGCAAGGTCATCCAGGAACTGGAAGGTCTCTTCCGCGGCGCGGGCTGGAACGTGCTCAAGGTGATCTGGGGCTCGCGCTGGGATCCGCTCCTCGCGGCCGATCACGACGGCGCGCTCGTGCGCCTCATGAACGAGACGATCGACGGCGACTATCAAACGTACAAGTCGCGCGACGGCGCGTACGTGCGCGAGCACTTCTTCGGCCGCTATCCCGAGACGCGCAAACTGGTCGAGCGGTACACCGACGACGAAGTGTGGGGGCTCAACCGCGGCGGCCACGACCCGCTCAAGGTCTATGCCGCGTACCAGGCCGCGAGCGAGCACACCGGCTCGCCGACCGTCATCATCGCCAAGACGATCAAGGGCTACGGAATGGGCTCGGCGGGCGAGGGCATGAACATCGCCCACCAGCAAAAAAAGCTGATGGTCGAGCAGTTGCGCGCATTCCGCGATCGCTTCTCGATCCCGATCTCCGACAACGATCTCGAAAAGGTCCCGTTCATCAAGCCGCCGACCGACTCGGCCGAGGCCGAGTACCTGCGTGAGCGGACCGCCAAGAACGGGCACGTCCCGGCCCGTCGCCGCAACGTCGAAGCACCGCTCGCGGTGCCCGAACGCGCGGCCTTCTCCGCCCTGAGCGAAGCCAGCGGCGATCGTGAGTTCTCGACGACGATGGCGTTCGTGCGCGCGCTCTCGACGCTCTTGCGCGACAAGGCCGTCGGACCGCGTCTCGTGCCGATCGTCGCCGATGAGTCGCGCACGTTCGGCATGGAAGGGATGTTCCGCCAGCTGGGCATCTACTCGCGCCTGGGCCAGCTCTATCGGCCGCAAGACGCCGATCAGCTGATGTGGTATCGCGAGGACAAGGCCGGTCAGATCCTCCAGGAGGGGATCAACGAGGCCGGTGCGATGAGCTCGTGGATCGCGGCCGGCACCGCGTACTCGACGCACGGCGTGCAGACGCTGCCGCTCTTCATCTTCTACTCGATGTTCGGCTTCCAGCGCATCGGCGATTTCGCGTGGGCCGCGGGCGACATGCGCACGCGCGGCTTCCTGCTCGGCGGCACCTCCGGCCGCACGACGCTCAATGGCGAAGGGCTGCAGCACGAGGACGGTCACTCGCACCTGTTCGCCGCCGCGATCCCGAACTGCGTGCCGTACGACCCGACCTTCGCCTACGAGGTCGCGACGATCGTGCAGGATGGCGTGCGCCGCATGCTCGCCAACCAAGAAGACGTCTTCTACTACATGACGTTGCTCAACGAGAACTACGCGCACCCGGCGATGCCGGCGGGCGTCGAGGACCAGATCCTGCGCGGGATGTACCTGGTGCAGGACGGCGGCAAGGCCAAGAAGGGCGCCGCGCGCGTGCAGCTGATGGGCTCCGGCTCGATTCTGCGCGAGGTGCTGGCGGCAGCCGATCTGCTGCGTGAGGATTTCGGGGTGGTGGCCGACGTGTGGAGCGCGACCAGCTTCACGCTGCTGCACCGCGACGGCGAGGCAGCCGCGCGCTGGAATCTCTTGCATCCGACGGAAACGCCCAAGCGCGCGTTCGTCGCCGAGCAGCTCGACGGGCACGACGGTCCGATCGTCGCCTCGACCGACTACATCAAGACGTTCGCCGAACAAGTTCGCCCGTTCGTCGAGAACCGGCGCTTCCACGCGCTCGGGACCGACGGCTTCGGCCGCAGCGACACCCGCAAGCAGTTGCGCGCGTTCTTCGAGGTCGACCGG
>JBEKAU010000479.1:0-2830 GCA_050015755.1 Vulcanimicrobiaceae bacterium
GGCGACGGCGGCGGCGCGCTGCACGCGGCGCTCAACCGCACGGTCGGCACCGATCATCTCTCGCTGCTCTTCGATCAGACCGGTGCGGGCTACAACGACCCGTTCGGCGGGCTCTCGACGCCGGGGCTCATCAACGAGAGCGTCAGCTACGACCACAAGTTCGCGGCCGGCCAAGGCGACGTCGCGCTCGATCTCGACCACCAAGCCAACGTCGGGCTCGACGGCGCCGGGTCGAGCACGCAGACCGAAGCGCAACTGCACGCGCGGCGCGCGCTCGGCAAGCGGCTCACCATCACCGCCTCGGTCGATCGCCGCATCTCGACCAGCTCGGCGATCGGCACGACGCTCGCCGTTCCGACGCCGGCGCCCAACGGCACGATCAGCCCGTTCGTCGCCGCGACGCTCCCGGCGCAGGAATCGACCCAGGTGCAGGCCGGTGTCGATTGGCGCGTCACCAGCAACGCGACCCTCAGCGTCGATCGGCTGCAGACCGTCGGCGGCCAGAATTCCGTCGACCCGACGCAGACCGACGCGCAGCTGACCTACGATCTGGGCAAGATCGGCCGCATCTACGCGCGCGAGCGCTGGAGTGCGGCGCCGGTCGAGAGCTTCGCCGACGCGACGCAAGCGCTGACCGCCGGCACCGGCGGCTCGCGTTCGTTCGAAGTCGGCATCGAGAACCGACTCGGGCCGGCGACGACGATCGACGACTCGTGGGGCGTCGACCAGACCGCCAACGGCAGCAGCATCTACAGCGCGCTGGGCGTGCAGGAGAAGCTCAACTTCGGTCAGATCAAGGGCAACGCGTTCATCCAAGACGGCACCGCCAGCGGCTACGATTCGAGCAGCGGTGGTTTCGACGTGTACGGCCTCGCGCTGACGTACGCCAATCCCAGCAGCAGCCTGCGGGTCAGCGGCTCCTCACAGATGCGCACCGGCAACGGTGCGGGGTTCTCCGACACGCTGGGTGCGGCCGGTGCGCTCACCCACGACCTCTCGCTGTTCGCCGCGCTCAGCGACGCGCGCAGCGAAGGCACCGGCGAATCCGACGACAAGGTCGGGCTGGCGTGGCGCCCCTCGCAGAGCGACGACGGCGTGACGCTGTTGCAGTACGAGAAGCAGAGTGGGAGCGGCACCTACGACGGCGACGACGAGGGCGCGGTGCTCTCGATCGAACAGGTCCTGCGCCTGCGCGAGCGGACCGAGGTGACCGCGCGCTATGCCTACAAGCTCGACGGCGACGCGTTCTACGAAGCGCACAGCACGCTGTTCGGCCTGCGGGTCGACCAGAAGATCGGCGACCACTACGACATCGGCGCCGAAGTGCGGCGCGCCAACGTGCTCGGTATCGACGGCGCGGCTTCGAACGCGCTGGCGATCGAGGCGGGGCTTCGCCTGGGCAACCAGACGCGCTTCGGGATCGGCTACAATTTCAACGCCACCGCCGATCCGTCGCTCGCGACGACGCCGCAGCACCGCGGCTTCTACACCACGATCACGACCGTCGTCGACCGCCTGTTGGGTTGGGGCCGCTAGTCGCGCCGCAGCGCGACGACTTCGATCTCGACCTTGGCGCCGCGGGGCAGCGCCGCGACCGCGACCGTCGAGCGCGCCGGAAACGGGCCGGCACCGAACGACTCCGCGTAGACGGTGTTCACGCTGGCGAAGTCGTCCATCGAGGTGAGGAAGATCGTCGTCTTGACGACGTCCGCGAACGCGAGCTTGGCCGCGGCCAGGACGGCGCCGACGTTGGCCATCACCTGCGCGGTCTGCATCGCCGCATCCCCGTCGACGAGGTTGCCGCTGGCGGGGTCGAGCCCGATCTGCCCCGAGCAGAAGAGGTACGGTCCGGCCGCGATCGCTTGCGCGTAGGGCCCGATCGCGGCCGGCGCCGCGGTCGTGTGGATCGTCTCGCGGCTCACGCGTGCGCGGGCAGGGCGGCGTCGGGCGGCGGCGACATGGTGCCTTTATAGCGGTGTTCTTCGGGACCGACGCCGAAGTTGGTCGCGCGCAGTGCCTCGATGCGCGCCAACTCCTCGCCGCTCAGCGGCGGCGTGTCGGGTGCGGCGGCGAACTCGCGCAGCTGCTCGCGGTCGTAGATGTTCGGCAGCACCGTCATCACGCGCGGTTCCGCCAACAGCCATTGGATCGCGGCTTGGCCGAGCGTGCGGCCCGGTTCCTCGAGGAAACGCAGCGTCTCGACCTTCTGGATGCCGTTGATCAGCCACGAGCGCGGACGGTGGCTGCGATGATCGGTCGGCGGGAAGACGGTGTCCCTCGTGTACTTGCCTTCGAGCATCCCCGATGAGTGCGGCACGCGGATGAAGTAGGTCGTGTCGGCGTGCAGCTCGTGGGCTGCGGCGACCATCTCGTTGCCGGGGAACGATTCGAGCAGATTCCAGATCATCTGGACCATCGGCACCTTGCGCTGCGCCGCCTCGATGCCTTCCCACAGCCAACCGATGGCGGGCCCGAGCGCGATCCCCCAGGTGCGGATCTTCCCTTCGGCGCGGAACTGCTCGAGCAGCGCCTGCAGCTCACCGTCGCGCACCTGTTCCAGGCGCGCGTTGTGCATCTGCCAGATGTCGATGTAGTCCGTCTTCAGACGGCGCAACGAGCCCTCGAGCGAACGGCGCACGGCCGCAGGCGAGAAGTCTTGCTCGATCTCGTTCTGGCCTTTGCGATCGCCGGCGTGGTGCTCCCAGTCGTAGCCGAACTTGGTCGCGTAGACGACCTTCTCGCGCGTCGTCGCGAAGGCGGCGGCCAGCTGCTCTTCGCTGCGGCCGTTGCCGTAGGTGTCGGCCGCGTCGAAGGTCGTGATGCCGAGGTC
>JBEKAU010000480.1:0-2826 GCA_050015755.1 Vulcanimicrobiaceae bacterium
CGGCGTCGTTGGTGATCAGCACGCCGTCGCGCATCACGAACACGTTCTCGCCCGAGCCTTCGGCGACGTCACCACGGTCGTTGCGCAGGATCGTCTCGTCGAAGCCACGGTTCTGCGCTTCGGCGAGCGCACGGATCGAGTTGGTGTAATGGCCGCCGGCCTTCACCGTCGAGGGCATCGCGCGCGAAGGCGTCTTCATGTACGGCGAGATCGTCGCGCGCAGGCGCGGCGTCGTCGTCACGCCGGCGAACAGCCCTTCGAACGGCAGGACCGCGATCATCACGTGGACCGGACACTCGCGCCCCGGGTTCAATCGCACCGTCTCGCCGCCGAAGAACGCCAGCGGTCGCACGTAAGCCGCGTCGCGCCCGCTCGCCTTCACCGTTGCGACGATCGCCGCGCTCAGCTGGTCGGCATCGTACGGCAACTCCATCCCGTAGGCGGCCGCACCGGCGATGAGCCGGTCGACGTGTTCGCGCAGCCGGAAGATGGCCGGCCCGCGCGGCGTCGGGTAGACACGAATCCCTTCGAAGACCGAGGAGCCGTAGTGGAGCGCGTGCGTGAGCGCGTGCAGACGCAACTGCTCCTCGTCGAGCAGCTGGCCGTCGAGCCAGACCGTGGTGGCGGTGCGGGTGATCACGGTGGGTACTCCTGGGGCGTCAGACGCGAACGCCCCGGCCGTCTGTCGTCGGCCGGGGCGTTCGTTCACGAGGTGCTTGCTGCTGCTCAGCTATGCGAACGACGATCCGGCCGACGGGGGAAGCCCGACGAGAATTTTCGCTACCGGAAGGCCAAATCGCGCGGCGATCATGCCGTCCGACCGTATCACGGCGCCCCCTCGCCGGTCAACCAGGTGGGTGCGGAAGCTCGGCCCGGGAGCCGATGCTAGGGGGACGACCATGCGAAAACTTCTGGCTTCCGCAGGCGCCGCGCTCAGCGCGGCGCTCCTGCTCGTTGCCCCCGCCCTCGCCGATCCCGGCGCTCCCGCCGTCGGCGTCCAGCTCAGCTCCCTCGGCTACGGGCTGGTGCTCGAGGAGCCGGTCAATCGATTCGTGAGCGTCCGCTTGCAGAACGGCGTCTTCAGCACCTCACAGAGCGGCACGGTCAACGGTTTCCAATACAACGGCCAGCTGCACTACGACAACGTGGCCGCGCTGCTCGACCTGCACCCGCTCGGCGGCCGATTCCGCGTCTCGGCCGGTCTGGTGGCCGGCAACAATTACCTCGATGGGACGGGCCAACGCGCGAACGGCACCTACACGTTGAACGGCCAGACGTATCAGGCGTCCCTCGTCGGCAGCGTGTCCGCCAGCGTGAAGACGTCCTCACTCGCGCCGTATCTCGGGGTGGGCAGCGGCGGCGGCGCGCGGCGCGGTCTCTCGTTCTCCTACGATGTCGGAGTCGTGTTCTGGTCGCCGTCGGCGATGCTGAGCTACAGCAACCCAGCGGCGGCGCAGATCCCCGGCTTCACGCAGAACCTCCTCGCCGCGCAAGCGCAGTTGGCGCGGGGCGTCGGCGTGCTGCGCACCTATCCGGTCGTCGACGTCCAGCTCACGCTCCGCCCCTGAGGGTCACACGCGCTCGGCGACCGCCGGGTTCTCGAGCGCGCCGATTCCCTCGATCTCGACCCGCACCCGCTCGCCGGGCTGGATCCAGCGGCGCGGGCTGCGCGACATGCCGACCCCGGCCGGCGTCCCGGTCGCGATCAGATCGCCGGGCTCGAGCGTCATCACCGCCGAGAGCTCGGCGATCAGACGCGGGACGGAGAAGACCATCTGCGCGGTCGAGGAGTCTTGCAGCGTCTCGCCGTCGATCGAGCAGCGGATGCGCAGCGCGTTCGGATCGGGGATCTCCTCGGCGGTGACGACGTACGGGCCGCACGGGCCATGGGTGTCCCACACCTTGCCCATCGTCCATTGCGAGGTGCGCGCCTGGTAGTCGCGCACGCTGACGTCGTTGAAGCACGTGTAGCCCCCGACGTACGCGAGCGCGTCGGCTTCGGCGACGTGGTGGGCGCGCGTGCCGATCACGACCATCAGCTCGGCTTCGTAGTCGACGCGGTGCGAGGCCGCGGGGATCACGATCGCATCGCCGTCGGCGATCAGCGTATTCGGCCACTTCGCGAACACCGCGACCGAGGTCGGCAGGTCCAGTTTCACCTCGGCGGCGTGATCGCGATAATTCAAGCCGATGCAGGCGATTTTGCTGGGGGCGGGGATCGGCGGCAGCAGCTCGACTTCGTCGCGCTGCGAGCGGTAGGCCGGTCCGGCGTTCGCGGCGGCCGTGCGAGCGCGCGCCAGCACGGAAGGCCCGCCGGCGAGCACGCCGGCGAGGGTGTCGGGCAGATCGGGGTCGACGGCCAGCAGGTCGACGATACCGCTCGCGGTCCAGGCCCCCACGCGGTCCGGGCCGCCGGCGCGAAACGTGCACAATCTCATTGCTTCGATCGAGTCTCCCCAAGAGGTTTGGAGTTGCGGAGCGGGGGGTAATGACCGCACCGAGGGGCCCGCACCAATACACCTTCGCAAGCCCTCACGAGTCCCGGCGCCGTTCGCACTGCAACGAGGTGAGCGGCGCCGTTCTCGTTTCTTGGGGCCGTCACGGACTGGTCCGTCCGCGCTCGAGATGGATGTGCGGCGCGTCGAAAGCGGCCGTGTCCTGCGCGTCGTGGGTAACCAGAACGACCGGAACGTCGAGCGTTGCCAACGTCTCGCGCACCTCGGCGCGGACGCGCGCGCGCGTGGTCGGATCGAGTGCGGCGAAGGGCTCGTCGAGCAGCAGTGCGCGCGGCGTCCATGCCAGTGCGCGCGCGAGCGCGACCCGCTG
>JBEKAU010000481.1:0-2822 GCA_050015755.1 Vulcanimicrobiaceae bacterium
CGGGTGCGCGCGCAGCAGTTCGAGCGCGAAGACGTCGAGCGTGGCGCCGCGCACCGCGGTGCCGGTCGCCTCGGTGATGCGCGCGGCCAGCGCGCGCGCGCCCTGGGCGCGCGCGGCGGTCACGATCGCAGCGCCGCAGACGGCGGGATCGGCGGCGTGCAGGGCCGCGAACCGGCGGACCAAGGCGGCCGTCTTGCCGCTCGCCGGCGGCCCGGTGAACGCGACCAGGCCGTGCGCCGCCGGCAGCGCGATCGCCCGTTCCAGACCGAGCGCGGCGATCACGCTAGCGACCGAAACGCTCTTCGAGGATGCGCGGACGCTCGCGACACGCATTCGCGTACGCGCAGTAGCGGCAGGCATCCGCGTCGTCGGTGGCGGGAAACGCCGTGCGCGCCCCGCGCGAGAGGTCGTCGGCGAGGTCGATCATCTGGGTGCGAGCGCGTTCCAGTTCCGCGACCGAGATCTCGCCGTAGGTGCCGTTCGCACGCGGCGGTCGTGAGGTCGTCACCACTTCCAACTCGACCGGCACCACGTCGAGCAGCGCGTCCTTGAGCGGAATGAGCGACAGGCGGCTGACGACGTCGCCGGCGATCGTGCGCGCCCAGTAGTAGAACGGCAGCTGGAACTCGTGGAAACTGCGCACGTCGTCCAGATACTCTTGCGCGCTGGTCGCGATCGACCCGGTCTTGTAGTCGACGACCGTCACGGTGCCGCTGCGATCGTCGCGGTCGAGCCGATCGATGTAGCCGACGAAGCGATGACCGCCCAGCTCGATGTCGGTCGACGTCTCGCAGCCGATCACCTCGAACGGCGCCCGGCGCGCACGTTCGAGCAGCCATGAGAGGTACTTCTTCGCCGTCCGGCGCGCGCGCCGTTTTTGCAGCTCGAACTCGACCGGCGCATCGAAGCGCGTGCGGTAGCGGTCGAACGCGGCGCTCACGCAGCCGTCGAGGAACGACCCGAGCCCGGCTGCATCGCCGGCGTCGAAGCGGGCGTGGACGTGGTGGAAGTCCTCGAGCGCGGCGTGGAACGCGATCCCGTAGAACGACGCCGACGAGCCGCGGTCTTCGACCGCGGCGCACGCGTAGCGGAACCACCACTTGCGCGCGCACTCGGCGTACGCGTTGAGCGACGAGGCGCTGAACGAGAGCTTGCGCATCGCGACCGGTTCGGCCGGCTCGTCGGCGACCTGCGGTGCCACCGCGACGTCGGCGGGGCGTCCCTCGCGGCGGGGTGCGGCGCCGAGCTCGGCGTCGATCTCGGCCAGCAGGTCGTCGGCTTGCCAGAGCGGCGCGAACCGGCGTGCCTCGTCGAAGTAGGCCGCGACGCGCTCGAGCGCGACCCGCGTCGCGGCGTCGGCGATCGGGAACGTGGTCAGCACGGCGGCGAGGACGTCGGCGGCCGACGCGTCGGGCACGCGGTAGGCATTCCCGACGCTCGCCAACCCTTGGGCGAAGTGCGTCGCCTCGGGCGAGGCACCCTTCGCGATCAGCTCCAGCAAGCCGGCGCGCTCACCGGCCGCCGCCAGGAGCGCGCGCGCGTCATCGGGCGAGACGCCGCTCTGCGGCGCGAGCAGCGCCTCGCGTGCGTCGGCATCGCGTTGTCGGTCGGCGAAACGCAGCAGCGCGCAGAGTCCGGCCACCGCGTCGAGCGCGAGTGCGGGCCCGCGCGGCGGCCCCAAGTCGACCGCTTCGCACGCGACCCCGGCCAATGCCGCCAAGCGGCGCCAGGCGAACGCGTCGTCGGCGTCTGCCAGCAGCTGCGCGTCGACGCGCAGCACGTCAGCTGCGATGCCGGCGCCGGTGGCCAGCGCGTGGTGCAGCCCGCCGCGCACATCGAGCAGTTCGGCGAACGCGGTCAGCGTGCGCACGTGGTTGGCCAGCGGCTCGAGCACCGCCGGAACCGCGTCACGGTCGAGCGCGTCCACGACGCGACCGGCGAAGGAGGGGCTCGTGCGCACGTGGGACGGCAGCGCGACGTCCTCGCGGGTCGCCGCCACCCGGCGCACGATCGCGCGGCGCTCGCTCGCGGCCAGCACACGCCGGCCGATCAGACCGGTCAGCAGCGCGGCCGGCGCGATCGCGCCCTCCACCGGGAGCCGCCGTTCGTCGACCAGGAGCACGCCGGAGTCTTTCGCCGCTGGATTCCGTGGACCCACGTGGAAGGGGTGGCCGGTGAGCACGAAACGACTGATCGTCGGAGTCTCCGGTGCGAGCGGGAGCGTCTACGCGTTCGCCGCGCTGCGCGCGCTGCGCGCCGTGCCGGACCTCGAGGTGCACCTCGTCGTCTCCGCGCAGGCGCGTCGCACGATCGAACTCGAGACGGACGCGACCGCGACCGATCTCGAAGCGCTCGCCGACGTCGTCCATCGCGACGAGAATTTGGCGGCGACGATCTCGTCGGGTTCGTTTCGCACCGACGGGATGCTGGTGATCCCGTGCTCGATGCGAACCGCCTCAGCGATCGCCTCCAGCAGCAACGGGAACCTGCTGGTGCGCGCCGCCGACGTGTGCTTGAAGGAGAAGCGGCGGCTGGTCCTGGTCGCCCGCGAAACGCCGCTGCACCTGGGCCACCTGCGCACGCTCGCGCAGCTCGCGGAGATCGGTGCGGTGATCCTCCCGCCGATCCCGGGCTGGTACACGCGCCCCAAGACGGTCGAGGACATCGTCAACCACACGGTCGGCAAAGCGCTCGATCAGTTCGGGATCGACGCGGAGCTCTTTCCGCGCTGGAGCGGTGCGTCGTGAACGAGGGAGTGCCGCCCGCTTTTAGGAGCGGGCGTGCACCACGTCGTAGAGCGCCTGATCGATCGTGGTCAGGCC
>JBEKAU010000482.1:0-2815 GCA_050015755.1 Vulcanimicrobiaceae bacterium
GTTTCCGTTTGCCGCTGCGGCGGTGCTTCTCGCGACGGTCGGCGCAGCGCCGCTGCCGCCGCTGCCACCCGGCGGCCCGACGCCGGTGACGACGCAACTGGTCGGCGGCGCGGTCGGAACGGTCTACGATCGCTGCGGCGAGTCGGACCTGTGCGCGACCATCGACTACCCGGACGGCGAGCACGTCGCGTTCTACTCCGAAGGCGCCGCCTGGAACCAGCCCTATGTGTTGCTGGTCCTCGTCACCACACCCGGCAAGGGGACGTTCAATTACGAGCGGCGCATCGAGCGGCTGCGCGAAGAGCAGTTGACGATCGATCGCGGTCGCGAGCTGTTGGTGGTCGATACGGCGAGCGACGGCACCTTACGGTTCTCGTTCCAGCCGGTCGTTCAGCACTAACGCTTCGCGAATCGTAGCGTGCCGTCGTTCAGGCGCCCGAGCTGCAGCGCCGCGAAGTCGAGCGCGTAGGTGTCGTGCGTGCGCCACGGCAGCGGGCCGCGCACCGGCAGCTTCCCGGCGGCACGCTGGACGTAGCCGGAGGTAAGCGTGAGGAGCGGCTCGCGGACGACGTTGCCGCGCGGGCGGGGCGTCACGCTCGCGAAGCCGCGGCGGCGCATGAAGCGCACCAAGCGGGCGACGTAGCGCGCGTTCAAGTCGACCTTGAGCGTCCACGACGAGTGCGTGTAGCCGAATGCGAAGGCGAGGTTGGGCACGTCTTCGAGCATCGTCCCCTTGTAGACGAGCCTCCCACCGACGTCGACCGGGGCGCCGTCGACGCGCACCTGGACGCCGCCGAAGAATTGCATCGTCAAGCCCGTCGCGCTGACGACGATGTCGGCCGGGAGCTCCGCACCCGATGCGAGCCGGATGCCGTGCTCGGTGAAGGACGCGATCTGATCGGTGACGATCGACGCACTCCCGCGGCGCAGTGCCTCGAAGAGATCCCCGTCGGGAACCAGGCATAGCCGCTGGTCCCACGGCTGGTAGGGTGGATTGAAGTGGACGTCGACGTCGTGCCGCGCCGGATCGTAGTCCGATCCCAGCGCGTGGAGCACACCGCCGCGCACCATCCGGCGAAACCGGTCGGGCCGCGTGCGCGCCAGGCCGTAGATGAACGAACTCAGGCCGACGTTCTTCCAGCGCACGACCGCGTCGGCCACGCGCTGCGGCAGCCAGCGGCGAAGGCGGTGTGCGAGCGCGTCGCGCGAGGGCAGCGAGACGATATACGAGGGCGAGCGCTGCAGCATCGTCACGTGCTCCGCCGTCTCGGCGAGCGCGGGCACCAGCGTGACGGCAGTCGCACCGCTGCCGATGACGACGATCCGTTTCCCGCGCACGTCGAGATCGGCGGGCCAAAACTGCGGGTAGACGATCGGCCCGGCGAAGCGCTCCATGTCGGGCCATTGCGGCGCGTGCCCGTTGGCGTAGTCGTAATAGCCCGAGCACGCGAGCAAGAAGCTGCAGCTGAAGGTCGCGTTCGCGCCGTCGACCTCGCAGGTGACCGTCCAGCGCGCGTCGGCGCTGGACCAGTCGGCGGCGGTGACGGTGTGCCCATAGCGGATGTGCTGGTCGATGCCGTAGTGCGCGGCCGTCTCCGCGACGTAGGCACGGATCGTCGCCCCGTCGACGATCGACTTCTCACCGCGGTACGGGCGAAACGGGAAGCCGAGCGTGACGATATCGGAGTCCGAGCGAATCCCCGGGTAGCGGAAGAAGTCCCACGTTCCGCCCAGCGTCGCGCGCCGCTCGAGGATCGTATAGGTCAGCTCCGGGTTGCGCTCGTGCAGGCGATACGCGGCATCGATGCCGGAAATCCCCGCGCCGACGATGAGGACGTCGGCGTGGGTCGGCCGGTCAGCGAGCTCCATCGCCACCATCTTGGCAAATGACAAGGTGCGTTGTCAATTCCGTTACGCCGCCGCAGGCGTGCGAACGGTCACCGGCCGGTAGACGAGGGCCTCGGCCACGTGGGCACGTGCGATGCGTTCGGCGCCGGCGAGATCGGCGATCGTGCGTGCGACGCGGGCGATGCGATCGAAGGAGCGCGCACTCAGCGTGCCGCGGCTCACGGCGCCCTCGAGCAGAGACAATGCGTCGGCGTCGAGCGGGCAGAGGGTGCGGACCTCGGCGGCAGCGATCGCTGCGTTCGTCGTGAATGGCCGGCGCTCGAAGCGGCGTGTCTGTCGCGCACGGGCCGCTTCCACCCGCGTACGAATCGTCGCGGACGTTTCGCCCGCATCGCGCTCGGTGAGCTCGTCGAACGAGACGCGCGAGACGGTCACGTGCAGGTCGATGCGATCGAGCAGCGGCCCCGACAGCTTGCCGAGGTAGCGTTGCACGATGGCGTCGTCGCAGCGACAGTCGGCGCCGCGTACGCCGCGGAAGCCGCACGGGCTTATGTGGAATATCGGAAGCCGACCGCTAGTTCGACCAGCCCGCAGGCGTTATGTCCCGTCCGCGATTCATAGCGTGGCTCCGAACCCGATATTCGGGGGTTGGTCGCAGCGGACTTTCGAGAACGCGCCCCGATCTACCCGATATCGGTGTCGACGAGCCAGGGCGCAAGTTTGTTCGCCGCACTATTCCCGACAAAACGAGAGCTGGTAGCATCGACAACGACGATCGGCACGGGGCGCCCTCTGCTACGATGGGCAAGCCAAAGACTGCTCTCAGCATCTGCGACAAGGACGTGGACCTGCCTTCGCGATTCGGCCGTCTCGGGCGCCGCTACAGGAATAAGGACCTCAATTTCAGTTCCGTCTACGGCAAAGCGTGGTTCGGTTTCCAACCTTCTGACCTCGCCTCGCAAAAAAG
>JBEKAU010000483.1:0-2794 GCA_050015755.1 Vulcanimicrobiaceae bacterium
CCGGACCGAAATGGGCAGCCAGCGGCGTCCCCGACGCGGCGCTGCGGGCGGCGGTGGCTCGGCTGGGGCCGGCGGGGCTGCGGGTGCTGGCGGCGCCGGCCGAGGCGGCCGCGGTCGAAGCGGCGCTCGGGGTGGCGCCGGAGACGTTCGTCGATCTGCACGCTTGGGTCGCGGCCCTCGACGGTGCGCGGCTGGTCGTCACCGTCGACACCGGGGCAGCCCACGTCGCCGGGATGCTCGGCCGCCCGATCGTCGACGTCTTCCCCGATGCTCGCTTCGCTGAGCAGGTGCAGCGCTGGCGGCCCTGGGCCGCGCCGGCCCGGACGCTGCGGGCCTCGGCGGTCGCCGGCGGTGCGGGAGCCGCCCTGGTCGAAGCCGTGCTGGATGGGTTCTGATCGGGCGCTGTTGGTGGCCGCCGGCGGGGGCCTCGGCGACACGCTGCTCGCCGGGGTCGTTGCGCGCGCCCTGCGCAGCCGTTGGGCAGCGGTCGACGCCCTCGTCCTTCCCGCGCACGCGGACCTTGCCGCCCGCATGCCCGACCTCGACGGCGTCATCCCATGGGGCGCCACGCTGCCGGCGCGCTACGGCCTCGCCGTCGTCACCTGGGCGACGCAGAAGACCGCGTTCCTGCCTTGGCGCATGCGCATCCCGCGGCGCGTCGGCCAAGCGCGTCGCCTGTACTCGGCGCTCTTCACCGACCGCGTCGTCGTGCGCAGCGAGCTGGGCGATCGCACGACCCATTGGACGCAGATTTTGCTCGACTACGCGCGCGCCGTCGACTGCGACACGGCCGACGCGCGGCCGGCGTTCGCTCCGACCGCGGCCGACGCTGACGCGGCTGCCGCGCTCTTGCGCGTGCACGACGTGCGCGCAGACTTCACCCTGCTGCACCCGACGCGCGGCCTCTCGGCCAACCGCGCGCGCTGGCCCGTCGACGGTTTCGTCGCGCTCGCGCGCGCGTTGATCGCGCGCGACGGCACGCCGCTGCTGGTGACCGGGACCCGTGCCGACGCGGCGATCGCCGAGGCGATCGCCGATCGCGCCGGCCGCGGCGTGATCCCGATCGCGGGCGCGACGACGATCGGCAGCTTCGGCGCGCTCGCGCAGCGCGCCCGCGCGGTCCTCGCGATGGATTCGGGTCCGATGCACGTCGCCGCCGCGGTCGGCGCGCCGACGGTCGGGATCTTCGCACTGCAGTCCGACGAGCCCGATCGCTGGGCGCCGCTCGGCGCACGTGTCGCCGTCGTGCGCCCGACGTATCCCTGTCCGCCCGACCACCGCAAAGAGACCTGCCCCGATTTCGCCTGCGTGCGCGAGCTCGAGCCCACCCGCGTCCTCGCCGCCCTCGACAGCCTGCTGATCCCTCAGGAACGTGGATAGCACGATGGTGACGGACCGAGCGCAGAATCATCGTGCCTTTATCAGTATGTCTCTTGCGAGGTCGGACGGGGGGACCCGCGATGCAAAGCATCGTGGGGGGCGCGCAGCCTTGGGCGGAGCGCCTTCACAATGAAACTGACTATTCAACTCTGTACGTATAACCGCGCGCAGCTGCTGGGCCGGGTGCTCGAAGCGTGTTTCGATCAGACGCTGGCGCCGGATCAGTACGAGGTCGTGCTGGTCGACGACGGTTCGCGCGACGACACCCCGGCCGTGATCGAGCGCGCGAAGGCGCTCGCCACCTGCGCGTTCACCGCCATTCGGCAACCCAACGGCGGCCTTGCGAACGCGCGCAACACCGGGATCGCGGCGGCACGCGGCGAGCGGATCGCGTTCATCGACGACGACGTGTTGCCGACGCCGGTGTTCGCCGCCGAGCACCTGCGCAGCGACGAGCGGTACGGCGACGTCGTCGTGCGCGGCGCGGTGATCAACACCGAATCGTTCGACGCGCTGCCGCCGCCGATCTGGGGACTGCGCAACTACAGCGCCAACTGGTTCTGGACCTCGAACGTCTCGCTGCGGCGGGCGCGGCTCGAGCGCATCGGCGGCCGCTTCGATGAATCGTTCAGCGAGTACGGCTGGGAAGACATCGAGCTGGGGCTGCGGCTGCGCGCGATCGGCACCAAGGCCGTCTTCAACAAATACGCGGTCGCGTTTCACTACAAGCCGCGGCCGAAGGGGACCAACGTCGCCGGGATGCTGCGCCAAGTACGCGCACAGGCGCGCACCGCGGTGCGGCTCGAGCAGTTGCACCCCGGCTGGCGGGTCGCGCTCGCGATCGGTGACACCGCGCCGCAGCGGTTGCTCGGCGATGCGTTCCGGCGCAGCCCGCTGGTCGGCCGGCTGGAGCGCATCGTCGGCACCTCGGATGCCGAGGAGCGGCTCTCGACGATGCGGCTCGCCGCAGCGCGGCTGCTCGCGAGCGCGGCCTACTACGACGAGCTGGCACGCGCCAAGCGCGCGTAACCGATGCGCATCCTGCTCTCTCGGACCGATCGCGTCGGCGATCTGATCCTCTCGACGCCCGCGATCGCGTCGGTGCGCCGCTCGTTTCCGGACGCGCACGTGACGCTCGCCGTCAGCCGCTACAACGCGGTCGTCGTCGACCGCACGCCCGACGTCGACGCCGTCGCGCAACTCGGCGCGGATGAAGGCCCCGGCGATTTCGGCGCGCGCTTTCGGGGCGTCGACCTCGCCATCGCACTCGCACCGCGCGACGTCGACCACCGCATCGTCGCGGCGACCGCCGCGCCGCGCCGGGTCGGCTACACCTACGCCTCGCGATGGGCGGCGCGGGCCGCCCTGCGGCGCCGGCTGACCGACGTCGTGCTCAGCCTGGCCGACCCCGCCG
>JBEKAU010000484.1:0-1570 GCA_050015755.1 Vulcanimicrobiaceae bacterium
ATTGGCCGAGATCGGCGTCCAGCCGCGCTGCGCCGCCGAGGTAACGCCCTTCGAGAAGGGCGCGACCGCGGTGACCACGATCGGCGGATGCGGCAACTGATACGGCTTGACGATCGCGCCCTGGCCGAGTTCGAGCCGCATCGTGCGTTTGGTGCTGTACGACCAGAACGCTCCCGTTGTCTCGTACGGAGGCTCGCCGGCCCAGATCGCCAGAATCTGGTCGATCGCCTCGACGAACATCGCCGTCCGGTCGCGGTCGAGGTTGCCGAAGATCTCGGCGTCGGAGAGCAGTCCGCCCGGACTGATCCCGAACAGGAACCGTCCTTCGAGCAAATGGTCGATCATCGCGACCTGAGCGGCGACTTGGGCCGGATGGTTGTTGGGCAGATTGATCGTGCCGGCGCCGAGCTTGATGCGGCTGGTGGCCTCGAGCATGGTCGCGATGAAGACGAGCGACGAGGTCACCGGCTCGGCGATGTCGGTCACGTGCTCGCCGACGAAGGCCTCCGCGTAGCCGAGCTGATCGGCGAGCACGAGCGCCGCGCGGTCTTCCTTGAGAACCTCGGTGTAGTTCCGCTGGGGCGGATGCAGGGGCATCATGAAGTAGCCGAGTCGCACCGTCGGGCCCTCCTGGGCGTCTATCGGGCGATAAATTAGAACCCGAACGCGAAAATCATGCCGGCCCGGCTCGCGGGGACGAAAATTTCTCGCCGGGCGGCACGCAGCCGCCGGCGGGCGAGGGCGTACGAAGTTATCGCCGTATTAGGCCGAGCGTGGCCTCTCCCAAGCGCGGTGAGCGCAAACGGCTGCCGCGCGACGAGCGCGAACGGCTGATCGCCCGCGAGGCGGTCCTGTTTTTTTGCGAAGTCGGGTTCGACGGCCAGACGCGCGAGTTGGCGAAGCGCATCGGAATCACGCAGCCGCTCTTATACCGGTACTTTCCCAGCAAGAGCGCGCTCATCGAGCGCGTCTATCAAGAGGTCTATCTCAACCGCTGGAACCCGCACTGGGAAGAGATCCTCGACGACCGCAGCCGTCCCCTGCGCGAGCGCATCGTCGCGTTCTATCAGGATTACGCGAAGGCGATCCTGGCCTACGAGTGGATCCGTATCTGGATGTTCTCCGGGCTCAAGGGGATGGATCTCAACGCACGCTACCTCACGATCTTGCGCGATCGCATCTACGCGCGCGTGATTCGCGAAGTGCGCCGCGAGTATGGGCTGCCCTCGCCCGACGAGGTGCCGATCGGCGAGATGGAGTTCGAGTTGGTGTGGGCACTCCACGCCAGCATCTTCTACATCGGGATTCGCAAGTGGATCTACGGTTTGGATATCCCGGCCGATGTCGAGGCGGTGGTATCGGGGCTCGCTATTGCCTTCCTCGACGGCGCGCCCGATGTCATCGCGTCGCTGGTGCGGACGAAGCCGTCCGCACCGCCGCGCGATACCACGAAGCGATCTCGCTCCCGCGCCAGAAGCTGACTTCTTCGTGCCCGCGCAGGTGCGCGAGCAATGCGTCGAGCTCGTCGATGCGGTGCGGGACGCCGACGATCCACGGATGGAGCGCGACG
>JBEKAU010000484.1:1575-4363 GCA_050015755.1 Vulcanimicrobiaceae bacterium
ACGGCCATCACCTTTGCCTGGCTCACGCTTTCCCGATAGAGCCGATCGAAATGGCGAATGCCGCGCGTGCGCAGCGTGTCGTCCGGCCGCTTCTCCAGACCGTACATGACGATGTCGTTCATGTCGATCGGATACGGGACCGCGAGCAGCGACCCGCTCGCGACGGTCAGCTCGTAGGGCAGATCGTCGGCCGGCCCCCAGTCGCAGCAGTAGAGCAGTCCCGCCTCGGCAAGCAGATCGCACGTCTGCGTCGTCTCGACCAGGCCCGGGCCCAGCCAGCCGGGCGGTCGCGTCCCGGTCGCGGCCTCGAGCCGATCGAGCGTGCGCCGGATCGTCTCGCGCTCGTCGGTTACCGTCGACATCGCGCGCTGGTGAAAGCCGTGCCCCATCATCTCCCAGCCGGCGGAAACCGCCGCTTCGACGATCTCCGGGTACGCATCGCAGACGCTGGCGTTGATGCTGAGCGTCGCCTTCACGTCGTGTGCGCGCAGCACGTCGAAGACGCGCCAGATGCCGACCCGCATGCCGTACTCGAACCAGGCGTAATTGGGAACGTCCGGGATCGGCTCGACCCCGCCCGGCGCAGTCAGCACCTGGCGTGGCAGCTTCGCGTCGTAGAGCCACTCCTCGACGTTGACGATCACGTGCACGACCGTGCGGGTGCCGTCGGGAAAATGCAGTCGCGGTCGGGCCGGTGCTGGGACGTACGGCGCGCGGCCGTGGGGTGCGCGCGCGCTCATCGCGTGGTCTCCGCGAGATCGTGCGCGCGGGAGAGGAAGCCGCGTGCGTTGCCGCCGAGGATCGCCTCGCGATCGGTGTCCGGGAGGCCGAGCGAATCGACGAGTCCGCGTGGGTCGTCGATCCCCATGTCGAACGGCCGATCGGTACCGACGACGACTTGGCGCGCGCCGACCCGTTCGACCAGCGTGCCGAGCAGCGGCACGTCGTGGGTGATCGTGTCGAAGAAGATCTGCCGGAGATACGTGCTCGGTGGGCGCGGGATGGTCTTGGTCTCCGGCCGCACCCGATAGCCGTGGTCCAGTCGACCGGCAATCCACGGCAGCGTCCCGCCGGCGTGCGCGAGGATCATGTGCAAGGTCGGGAAGCGTTCGAAGACGCCGGCGTAGATCAGGCGTGCGGCGATCAGGCCGGTTTCCGACGGGTTGCCGAAGAGGTTGAACAAGTAGTACGGCGCGGTGCGCTCGCCGCCGAGCTCGTGGTGCGGGTGCATGAACACCGGCACGTCGAGCTCGCAGCACGCCGCCCAGAAGACGTCGAGCGCGGGGTCGTCGAGCGGCGCGCCGGCGACGCTCGAGCCGATCTCGACCCCCCACATGCCCAGCTCCTCGACGGCGCGGCGCAGCTCGGCGACGGCGTCGGCTGGCGATTGCAGCGGCACGGTGGCGAAGCCGGCTAGGCGTCCCGGCGCGCGCGCGATGGTGGCCGCGAGCGCGTCGTTGCCGGCTCTGCAAATCGCCAGGCCCAGCTCGGCCGACGCACGGTACGCGAAGTAGAACGGCGGCAGGCAGACGATCTGGCGATCGATGCCCTGCTGCTCGGCCAGTGTCACGCGCGCGTCGAGATCATACTGCAGCGGGAAGTACGGCAGTCGCGAGCGCTCGACGTCGTAGCCGCAGACCACGCGCGCGAGGTCCAGGACGCCGTCGTCTTTGCGCGCGTCGATCAACCCGCGCTCGGTGAGCACGGCGACGAACGCGTCGGGGAGGAAGTGGGCGTGACAATCGATGCAGATCGACATGGGCCTCCCTGGTTTCGGGCGCGCCGCCGGGGGTCGCCCCCTTGACAATATCCAGACCCGGTGATTTTATCGGAAGATAAATAACCCTACTCCGAACGGGGAGGCGACCGCGACGGCAGAGCAGGCGACGACCTTCGACGGGCGAGACTTGCGACGGGCCTTCGGCACGTTCGCGACCGGGGTCACGATCATCACGACGCGCGACGCGCAGGGCCAGCTGTGGGGGCTGACGGCCAACTCGTTCAACTCCGTCTCGCTCGATCCGCCGCTGGTGCTCTTCAGCCTGCACCGCCGCGCCGGCAGCTACGAGACCTACCGCGGCGTCACCCACTTCGGCGTCAACGTGCTGGGCGGCGAGCATCGCGATCTCTCGCTGCGCTTCGCCTGCCCGCATCCCGACAAGTTCATCGGCCTCGACTATACGGTAGGCGCGCACGGCGTGCCGCTGCTCACCGGTGCGGCGGCGCACTTCGAGTGCCGCATCGAGCACCGCTACGAGGGCGGCGACCACGTGATCGTCGTCGGCCGAGTCGAGGCGTACGATTACATCCTCAAGCCGACCCTGCTGTTCTGCCACGGCAAGTATCACACCGCGCACGAGCTGCCCGAGTGATGCGGATCGACTGGGACGTCGCCGTCCCGATGGACGACGGCATCGTCCTGCGGGCCGACGTCTTCCGCCCGATCGGTGACGCGCCGGTTCCGGCGATCCTCAGCTACGGGCCGTATGCGAAGGGACTCGCGTTTCAGGACGGCTATCCGAGCGCGTGGGACCGCATGGCGGACGAACATCCCGACGTCACTGCCGGCTCGTCGAATCGCTACCAGAACTGGGAGGTCGTCGACCCGGAGAAGTGGGTGCCCGATGGCTACGCCTGCGTGCGCATCGACTCGCGCGGTGCCGGGTGTTCGCCCGGTTTCCTCGATCCGTGGTCGCCGCGTGAGACGCTCGACTTCGAGCGGTGCATCGCCTGGGCGGCGGCGCAGCCGTGGTGCGACGGCAACGTCGGCCTCAACGGCATCTCGTAC
>JBEKAU010000485.1:0-2786 GCA_050015755.1 Vulcanimicrobiaceae bacterium
TCGGCGCAGAGTCCAGGCGTCACGTATCCATCGGTATCTCCACGCGCGAGCACGCAGTCCTGCAGCGACCAAATCGGTGCCGCGGGATGGGGTCGATGGCTACCTTGACGTCCGAGGGAAGTTGCGTGCGGGATGGCGAACAGGATGATGCAAATGGCGTCTGGCCGTCGAGCATCGCAGGCCGAGTGGATGCTCCTTGGCACCCTCCGCAACACGATGGCCGTTTGGTGGCTGCCGGAATGGCGGGGCGATCCGGAGCAGCAGCTTGCCGGTATGACACGACCGGAGGATGGGCCCGGGACGCTTCGCTCCTCGAGTTCACGCTGCTCCGCAAGCCAGCGACGACGGTTCTCAACGGCGGCCCGCTGCTCGGCCTCGGCGCGCGCCTCGACGCGCCACGCTTTCGCATGCGGTTCGGTTACGAGGCCGCTGTCCCCTGGTGGATGCTCTGGTCGGCGAGCGTCGAGACCGACTTTCGAGCGATGACGACGCTCGTTCCGGGGGCCGAGATCGCGTCGCCAAACGTTTGGGCCTTCATCCCGTCGGTTGCGCTCGGGGCGGGCGTGCCCGTTCAGTTACGCTCCGCTCAGGCGGCGGTGGGCGGCAGGATCCAGCTCACGGCGTCCTGGCCGGTGGTGTCTCTGGTGATGCCCATCGACTTTTTCCCAGTCGCTGCCGCCGATCGTTGGCAGGTCGCGCTGTTCGGCCAGGCTTCGTTCTGAGGACTGACGCGGCGGATCTTCGACGGACCGGAGCCCGGCTCGCCGTGTCGTCGTGAGATCCAAGCCAGCACGCGATGTCTTCGCGGCGCGTCGCGCGGCGGAGGGCAAAACAGCTCCCCTTCCGCGTGGAGTACGGGGACGGTAACCGCTCCCGGAGCGACCGGCTTCTCCAGGTCGAGTTCGGAAGCCCCCCCGCCGATGAGCTCGTCGACCGCCCTCTCGGACGCGATCGCGATGTGGTGCGATCTGCTCATGCTGGGCGAGTACCCCGCTGAGGATATGGGCCCACGCGACATCGGTGTCGTGCCCGAGGGGCCGCTCCTTGTTCGATAGCCATCGCGCCGGCTACGGTGACGCTCATCGCCCCGCCGACGCTTTCGATGAGGCTCGCCCCGATGGTCACCGACTGCGCGCCGCCGACCGCGACCGACCGCGCACCGCCGACTACGATCGACTCGGCACCCCCCACCGCCTCACTGCGCGCCACCGCCACAGTCAGGCTCTGGCTGCCACCGAAGCTCATGGAGTCGTTGCCGGTGACGGACACGGACTGATTGCCGCCGATGGTGACCGATTCGTTGCCCGTCACCGCGATCGTTTCGTTACCGCCCACCGTGAACGATTCATCGACCCCGATCTGGATCGTCTGGTTCTTGCCGACGGTCAGTGCATCGTTCCCACCCACCTGGCGCGTCCGATTCACGTTGACCGTCGCCGTCTCGTTGTTCTTGACGAGCGAGTTCAGGTCCTTCTCCGCCTGAATGTAGAACTCTTCACTCCCTTTCCGGTCTTCGAATCGAATCTCGTTGGCGTTGGGCGCGGCGCCGCCTTTGGTGCTGCGACTCTTGATACCGCTTTGGGTTTGGTTGCCGGGGAGCGCGTAGGGGGGCATGTTGCTGCCGTTGTAGACGCGCCCGGTAATGATGGGCTGATCCGGATCGCCTTCGAGAAAGTCGACGATGACCTCCTGTCCGATGCGCGGGATGTGCATGGCGCCCCAGTTGGTCCCCGCCCAGACTTGCGCCACGCGCACCCAGCACGAGCTATTTTCGTCGCTCGTGCCCTTGCGATCCCAGTGAAACTGCACTTTGACGCGACCGTATTTGTCCGTCCAGATCTCTTCACCCGACTTGCCGACGACGATCGCCGTCTGGGGCCCTTCGACCAGAGGCTTTCTTGCCTTCGGCGAAGTACGAAACGGAACGCCCGAGTCGATCGCACCGAACTGACAGGTGAACGTCGGGCCATCCTCGCTGCCGGAGCGCGTATCGTGACCGATCAACGACGAAGCCGTCCACGTGACCAGGTACTCGCGATTCTGATCGTCGCGCGGGTGACCGGTGAGCTCCACGAGCGCCCCCGTAGAAAGGCCGCGCGCGTTGGCGTGCCCGACCGCATGCTCGAAGGACTCCTGCGTCCACTCGAGACGAACGCGCGATTGCGTCTGCCCATCGTCACGCACGTTGTAGCCACCGGGATAGTCGTAGATTTCACCGTCGGCGGCGGCGTGGTCCTTCGGCGAAGTGATCTGCGCCGTAAGGTTCGCGCCTGGGCGCTCGAAATCGTAGTCGCGCAGCGTCACGGAACCCGACGTCACGCGCTGCGTGAGTAACCAGCGGTTTACATGATCGACATGCGTCGCGCGTTGCTGATCCGGAGGATAATAGGGTAGCTCTCCGCAGTCCGGCGAGGGCTCTAGTGCGCTAATCGAGTCGGCCAAGACGAGTGTGTGGGCGTCGGCCGTGTGGCGGAAGTAGTAATAGATACCCACCTCTTCCATGAGCCGGGACACGAAGTTGAATGTAGTCTCAGGGTATTGCACGACATAGTCGCGTTTGGCGTACTCACCACTCAACGACTCTTCGAAATCTGCGAATCCAGAGTCTTGGAAAATCTGCTTGATGATCTCCGGCACCGTCTTGTTTTGGAAGATGCGGCAGTCCGTCGCAGTTCGCAGTAGCCACAGCCAGGGTCTCAGGACGGCCCGGTAGCCGGCCCCGGACTCGGCGTTCTCGACGAAGTCCACCGACGTAACGCGCCCGTGAAAGTGCCGTTGCTCCTCAT
>JBEKAU010000486.1:0-2784 GCA_050015755.1 Vulcanimicrobiaceae bacterium
CACTGCGCCAAGGCTTCGCCTACCCGCACTCGTGCCGTGCCGGCAACTGTGCCACGTGCAAATCCGAGTTGATCGAGGGCGAGGTCGACCTCATGGAATACTCGGAGTTCGCGCTGACGGATGCCGAGCGCGCGGCCGGGAAGATCCTGGCTTGCCGCGCGGTGCCGTGGTCCGACTGCACGGTCGCGTACCTGAGCGAAGACGAGATGATCGCGCACCCGCAGCGCATCCTCGCGACCCGCATCGTCTCGCTCGAGCACGCCGCGCACGACGTCGTCGTCGTCAAGCTCGAGATCACCGGCGGCGGCCCGTTCACGTTCTCGGCCGGCCAGTACGCCGGACTCGAGTTTCCGGGCCTGCCGCGGCGCGACTTCTCGATGGCCAACGCGCCGGGCGAGGAGCCGCTCGAGTTCCACATCCGCGCGTTGCCCGACGGTGTCGTCTCCTCGCACGTCGCCAACCGCGCCGCGGTCGGCGACGCGCTGCGCGTGGTCGGGCCGTTCGGCGGCGCGTACTTGCGCGATACGCACTCCGGGCCGCTGCTGTTGGCCGGCGGCGGCACCGGACTCGCGCCGATTCTCTCGATTGCCCGCACGGCACTCGCCCGTGACCCCGAGCGATCGCTCGAAATGTACCTCGGCGTCCGTGACGAGCGCGATCTCTACGCCGAAGCCGAACTCACCGCACTCGCAGCGAAGCACCCCAGCATGCACGTCCATCGTATTCTCTCCGCGCCGAGCGCGCCGACCGAGCGGCGCACCGGCTTCGTCCACGAGGCGATCGCCGCCGACCTCGGCTTGCTCGAGGGCGTCAAGGCATACGTCGCCGGGCCGCCGGTGATGGTCGATGCGGTCAGCGCACTGCTCACCGAGCGCGGGCTCGCCACGCGCGACCTGCATGCCGACGCCTTCTTCCCGGCGGCGACGCAAGGACAGCCGGCATGAGCGCGCTGCACGGACGGGTCGCGATCGTCAGTGGCGGCGCGCGCGGCATCGGCGCCGCGATCGTGCGCGCACTGGTCGCGAACGGCGCCACGGTCGTCGCGGTCGACAACGGGGCGTCGATCGACGGCCTGGGGATCGAGCCCAACGTGCTCGAGCCGCTGGTCGCCGAACTGGGCGACGCGGTCGCGCCGCTCGCGCGCAGCATCGCCGATCCCGGCGTCGCCGAGGAGGCCGTCGCGCTCGCGCAGGCGCGCTTCGGTGGCCTCGACGCAATCGTCAACAACGCCGCGATCTTGCGTGACGCGTTCGTCTTCAAAGGCAACCGCGCCGATTACGAAGCGGTGCTGCAGACGAACTTGGTCGGTGCGTACGGGCTCATCCGCGCCGCCGCACCGGTGCTGCGCGACAACGCGAAGGCGAACCGCGGCGGCGAGCCGTACCGCTGGGGCCGCATCGTCGACATCGTCTCCTCAGCCGCCATCTGGGGCAACTTCGGCCAAGCCGCGTACGCCAGTGCCAAAGGCGGCCTCATCTCGCTGACCCGCGTCGCCGCGCACGACCTCGCTCGCGCCGGCATCACCGCCAACGCGATCGCGCCGTTCGGCGCGACCCGCGTCACCGACTCGATCGTCCCCGCCAACGACGCGCAAGCCGCCTACAAGGAAGCGGCGCTGACCGTCGATCCCGCCTACGTCGGCCGCTTCGTCGCGTATCTGTGCAGCGAGGACGCGCAGCCGATCACCGGCCAGCTGTTCGGCGTGCGCGGGCGCGAAGTGTTCCTGTTCTCGCAGCCGCGTCCGATCGCGCGCATCACGACCGATCCCGATCCCACCCTCGACGCGATCGCCGCCGACGTCGCGCGCACGTTCACGCCCCATTTCAGCGGCCTCGAGACCGATCTCGAGGCGTTCAGCACCCCGCCCGTCGTCTAGCGACGAAGGAGAACCCGCCGTGTCCGCCGCCCTCGAAGTCAAGACCGCCGCCGACCTCGCGCAGCAGCCGCAAGAATATCAGGATGCGGTCCGCAAGATCATCGTCTCGCACGCGATCAACGAGCTCTACGGCGCGCAGGTGTTCGACGAGCCCGCCGTCGCCTACGCGCCCACGCCGTACTGGAAGTGGCTGACCTGTCGCGTCGCAATGGAGGAGTACGGTCACCACGTCCGCTTCTTCAACCTGGGCGTCGAACTCGGGGTCCCCTCCGAGAAGATGATTCCGGCGCGCGACGGGAAGCGTCCGCTCTCGATCTTCGAGACGCCGCTGACCTCGTGGGAAGAGTTCTGCGTCATCAAGCTGCTCGGCGACATGGCGGAGATTCTCCAGGTCGAAGACTTGTTGCACTGCACCTACGTGCCGCTGCGCAACGCCGGCCGCGCGACGATGCCCGAAGAGCGCTTCCACGCCAAATTCGGCGAAGATTCGGTCGGCGAATTGGTGCAGACGCCGGAGGGTAAGGCAAAGGTGCAGGCCGCGATCGACGCGATCTGGCCGACCTTGCCGGCGTTCTTCGGCGGCTCGAAGTCGAAGAACAACGAGATCTTCCGCAAGTGGGGAATCAAGCAGCGTACCAACGAGGAGATGCGCGCCGACTACATCCAGCGCGCGCAGGCGCTGGTCGCGAAGTTCGGTCTGACGCTTCCGGAGCTGCCGGCCGACGTGCTTGCGTAGCACGATGACCGTCGATCTCGAGGCGGTCCGCGCGATCGCGGCCGCGATGCGCGCGCGGCCGTGGTTCAGCCGACTGGGCACCCCGTTCGGTGAGGACGAACGGTCGCTCGCGCGCGCTGCGGCCGCGGGATACCATGTCGATGGTATCGAGGTCGTCGCCGACCTGCCGGCG
>JBEKAU010000487.1:0-2780 GCA_050015755.1 Vulcanimicrobiaceae bacterium
CAACAAGAAGATGCACCTCGCCGGCATTTCGCTCGAGGACATCTACTATAACGCCTTCCCGCTCGATGCGGTCGTCGGCGCGACCTTCCCGGTACTGTGGGCGCCGAGCGTCTCACCGGCTGCCGAGAAGCTCGCCGCGCGGATGCGGCGTGGGATCAGCGGCCCGGTCGGCGGCCGCCACTACCTGGGCTACATGGCGGCGTGGTCGTTGTTCGAGCGCATCGAGGCTGCCGGCACGACCGACGCCGGCAAGCTCGCGGCTGCGTTCGCCGACTACCGGTTCGACGCGGCGAAGAACTCGCCGTCCGTGTATCACGGCTTCGACCACCAGTGTGCGCAGGACGTCTACGGCGGGGCGACCGTCTCGCGCAAGCAGTTCGAGAAGACCCAGTTCATGTACGAGGTCGTCGCCACCGTCCCGGCCGAGGAGTCGGACGGCAACGCCGGCTCGCCCTGGGCAAAGGCCGCGCAGCAGGCGATGGCCGCTCAGACGGTCGGGACCCGCGAGGGCTACACGCCCAAGTCCGTCTGACCGATTGCGAGCTGCGCGATCCGCGCGACCAACGAGTCCTGCGGATCGCGCAGCCGCTCGCACAACGTGAAGTGATCGTCGCCCGCGCTGACCTGCGCGGTGGTGGTCGCGCCGTAGCGGCGCCAATGCTCGACCAGCACGTTCGTCTGCGCGGCGAACGCCGACGACTCGCCGGCGCCGACCACCGCGAGGACGGGCAACGGCGCGGCCGGCGGGAGCAGCGCCGGACTGAGTGCCCGCGCGCGCATCTCGTCCAGGTGCAGCCAGGCGTTGGCGAACGAGCGCGCGACCGGACGCAGGTCGTGCAGGCCCGAGAGACTGATCAGCGCGCGCAGCGGCATCGCGACCGCGGCCATCGCGCCCAGGTGTCCGCCGGCCGAATGACCGAGCGCGCTGATGCGCTGCGTCGCGAGCCCGTGCTTGCGCCCATGCACCTGCAGCCACGTCATCGCGCGCCGCGCCTGCGCGACGATCTGTTCGAGCGTGAGCGCCGGCGCGAGGCCGTAGTTGACGACCGCGACGGCGATGCCGTGCGGCAGCAACCCGTCGGCGACCCAGCTGACGTCGTCTTTGTGCAGCCGGCGCCAATAGCCGCCGTGGAAGAACGCGACCAGCGGCGCGTCGGGCCGCGGCACGAACAGGTCGAGCGTCTCGTCGTCGCCGCGCCCGTAGTGCAGGTCGAGCGCGGCGCCGGCGTTGGCGCTCCGCGTCGCGGTGCTCCAGGCGCGCCAGCGCGCCATGATGCCATCGAAATCGGCGACGTTCGCGGTGGGGTCGAGTGGATCGGCCGTCGTCACGGAGTGGGGGTCGGCTTCGGCGAGGTCGACTCCATCGGTTGGAAGGCGATGTTTTCGATCTTGCCGGCCGCGTCGAACGCGATCAGCATCGCCACCGGCGGCGGCGTGCTGCCGACGATCTTGTAAATGAAATAGCTCGAGCCGCCGCTGCTGCTGTGCTGCAGTTGCGTGAACGAGGTGATCGTGCCGACGGTGCGCAGGTGCGTGGCGACTTGACCGACGTCGGCGTCGGAGATCTTGGTGCCGAACGCGTTTTCGTAGTGCGAGCGGTCGATCGTCCCCGAGCGCCAGGCGTCGAGCTCGGCACGAGCACGCGCCGTCTGCCCCGGATCGATCGTGGCCGCGGGACCCGGGACGGCGGCCGCGCGCGCGGTCGTGGTCGGCGCGGGCGTGGGCGTCCAGATCGGCGGGATCGGCGGTGGCTCGGGCTGCGCCACCGCGGTGCCGGTCGCCAGGCCTGCCGCTAGGCAGAAGAAGAGAAGGCGCCGTGAGTTCATCACGACGCCTTCTCCGGCTCAGTCCGTGGCCCTCGCAGTTCTCACGGATGCGTCATGTTTGCCGGCACGACGAACTTCTCGAAGTCGGCGTCGCTGATGTATCCCAGGCTCAGCGCAGCTTCCTTGAGTGTGGTGCCGTCGTGGTGCGCCTTCTTCGCGATCTCGGCGGCCTTGTCGTAGCCGATGTGCGGCGCGAGCGCCGTCACCGTCATCAGCGACTGGCCCAGATAGCCCGCGATGACCGTTTCGTTGGCTTGCAGCCCCTCGACGGCGTGCTCGCGGAACATCGTGCTCGCATCTTTGAGCAGCCGGCACGAGTGCAAGAAATTGTAGATCATGACCGGGTTGAAGACGTTCAGCTCGAAGTTGCCCTGCGAGGCGCCGAACGAGATCGCCAGGTCGTTGCCGTAGACCTGGACGACGACCATCGTCATCGCTTCGGACTGCGTCGGGTTGACCTTGCCCGGCATGATCGAGCTGCCCGGCTCGTTCTCGGGCAGAATCAGCTCGCCGATACCGGCGCGCGGACCCGATGCCAGCCAGCGGATGTCGTTGGCGATCTTCATGTACGCGGCGCCGAGCTGCTTGAGCGCACCCGAGGCGAACACGAACTCGTCGTGCGAGGCCAGCGCGGCGAACTTGTTCGGGTGCGAGCGGAACGGCAAACCGGTCAGTTCGGCGATCTTCTTGGCGGCGCGCTCGGCGAACTCGGGGTGCGCGTTCAGACCGGTGCCGACGGCGGTACCGCCGATGGCCAGATCGTAGAGCTTGTCGAGAGCGAACTCGATGTCGACGACGGCGCGATCGATCTGCGCGACGTAGCCGGAGAACTCTTGGCCCAGCGTCAGCGGCGTCGCGTCCTGCAAGTGGGTGCGACCGACCTTGACGATGTTCATCCACTGCTTGGACTTTGCGTCGAGTGCGTCGCGCAGCTTCTTGACGGCCGGCAGCATC
>JBEKAU010000488.1:0-2759 GCA_050015755.1 Vulcanimicrobiaceae bacterium
AGGTCGCTGGTGGGACCGGCTCGACGTTGGCGCTGACCCCGAGCACCTTACGCAGCTGCTCGGCGAGTCGTGCGCCGAACGAGGCTTGCTCGCCGCGCGCGGCGACGTCGGCGGTGTACTCGACGCGCACGAGCAGTTCGTCCATCGTCCGCTCGCGGGTGATGTGGATGCGGTGCTCACCGCCGTAGCCGGGCGTCGCGTTACAGACGTTGTCGATTTCCGAGGGGTACACGTTCTCACCGCGGATGACGAACATGTCGTCGATGCGGCCGTACACGCCCTTCGGCAACCGCGGATAGGTGCGGCCGCACGGGTTCTCTTCCATCACCCAGTGGGTCAGGTCGCCGGAGAGCAGTCGGATCATCGGCTGCGAGGTGCGCTCGAGGTGCGTGTAGACCGGCGTTCCCTGTTCTCCGTACGGAACGCGGCGGTAGTTCGCGGGGTCGCAGACCTCGTGGTAGACGATGTCTTGCCAGAGCAGCATCCCCTCATGGGTCTGTGCACTGCCGGCGGCGGTCGCCCACGGCGTCATCTCGGCCATCGTGCCCGAGTCGATCACCCGTGCGCCGAACTCGTCCTCGATGCGGTCGCGCACCGAGGGGATCGACGCACCCGGTTCGCCTGAGAAGAACATGATGCGCAACCCGAAGTCGCGTGGATCGTAGCCTTCTTCGCGCGCGACTTCGGCAAGCCGCAGCGCATAGGATGGCGTGCCGTAGAAGCCCGCGGGCTTCGTCATCGCGAGCCACTGTGCGGCGCGCGCGGTCATCCCTTGCGCACCGGCACCGAACGGGAAGCTGCGTGCGCGCATACGCTCCGCACCGAGCATCCCGCCCCACGACCCCAGATACAAACTGAAGATCGCGCCGAAGAAGATCGTATCGCCGGGGCGGAAGCCCATCCCCCACAGGATGCGAGCGTGGTTGTTGCCGATCGTCGCCCAGTCGTCGCGACCGATCGCGAACGCGGTCGGTTTCCCGGTCGTGCCGGAGGTGCCGTGGATGTGGTGGATCTCCGACTCGGGAACGCACAGGTAGTCGCCGTACGGCGGGGTCGCGATCTGCGAGGCGCGCAGCTCGGCTTTGGTCACGACCGGGACGCGCTCGAAGTCCTCGAGCGTGCGGATCGCCTCGACGTCGATCCCGGCCTCGTCCCACTTCTTGCGGTAGAACGGCGAGGTCGCGTACGCGTGACGCATCACCTCGCGCAGCCGCACGGCGATCGCCGCGTCGCGCTCGTCGGCCGGCATCGTCTCGCGGTGCGGATGCCAGTAGCGCTGCTCATTCGAGGGAAGCGAGGTTTCGTCGTAGCGCGGCGGCCACGACCACGACTCCATCGCGGCGGCGGGATCGGTCTTCAGGTTCATCAGACCAGGACCTCGGCCTCGCGACGGCGCCGCTCCGCCTCGTCCCACACCGAGAGCGGCTGATAGGTCGGCACGTATCCGAGTCCCTTGCCGCCGTCGGACGAGACCGCATCGCGGGTGATCTTCACGTCGAGCAGCGCCGGCGCGTGCGCGAGCGCACGACGCAGCGCGCCTTCGAGCTGATCGGGATCGTTGACCGTCTCGCCGTACGCGCCCAGTGCCGTCGCCAGGCCGGCGTAGTCGCTATCGCGCAACTCGGTGCCGACGATGCGTCCGCCGTAGTTCTGCTGCTGGTCGTAGCGCTCGATGTTCCACGCCGCGTTGTTGGCGACGATGAAGACCGCCCGCGCGTTGTGGCGGACCGCCGTGTCGATCTCGATCGCGTTGAAACCGAACGCGCCGTCACCATTGACCGAGATCACCGCGCGGCCGGGACACGCGAGCGCCGCCGCGATCGCGAACGGCACCCCGACCCCCAGGCACCCGAACGTCCCCGAGTCGAGATAGGTGCGCTGCGTCAGGCCCAGACGCGCGAAGCTCAGGATGTCGCCGCCGTCGGCGATCGCGATCGCATCGTCGGGGACGACGGCGCGGATCGCGGCGAAGATGCGGTTGGGGTGCATGCGGCCGTCGGCGCCGTTCGGGGCGCTCGCGAGCTTGGCACCGTAACTGCGCGCACGCGCTTCGTGCTTGGTCCGCATCTCGGCCGCCCAGGCGCGGTCGACGGCGGGGCGACGGCCCTTGGCCTCGGCGAGCATCGCGGTGATCCCGAGCGACGGCGTCGCGAACACTTCGGGCTCACCGCGGCGATTGTCGGCGATCTCCGAGACGTCGTCGGCGAGCCGGACGAACGTCGCCTGCGGGAAGACCGCCGGTGATCCGTAGCCGAGCTGATAGTCGAGTTTGCGCCCGACCGTCAACACGACGTCCGCATCACCCATCACCGCGCCGCGCAGCGCGCCTACGACGGCCGGATGGTCGTCAGGGACGAGACCGCGGCTCTCCTGCGTGTCGAGATAGACGGCGCCGAGTGCGTCGAGCAGCCGCAGCAGCTCCTTCCCGGCGCCGCGCGCGCCGCGCCCGGTCACCACGACCGGGCGACGCGCGTTCCACAACCTTTCGACGGCGAGCGCGATCGCGTCGGGATCCGGCGCGACACGACGAGGAAAGCGCGTGAGGCGAAACTCGTCGAGCACCAGCGGCCCCGGCACTTCGGCGCGCAGCACGTCGGTCGGAAACTCGATGTACGCCGCCCCGCGCTCGCCCAGATCGCCGAGCGCAGCGCCGAACGCAAGGTCTAGCTCGCGCACGGCGTGCTCGGCCGCCCGCACGGTCCGCGCGTAGCGCGTGATCGGCGCCATGATCGGAACTTGGGGAATCCCTTGCAACGGCC
>JBEKAU010000489.1:0-2756 GCA_050015755.1 Vulcanimicrobiaceae bacterium
AGCCGCGAGGACCTGGTGCGCGCGGTCGAGCGGACGAGCGCGTGGGCCGAACGCTGCCAGCTCGCGCGCCGGCATGCCGATCGCACCTTGCTGTTCGGCATCGTCCAAGGTGGCCTCGAAGAAGATCTGCGCGCGCGCAGCGCCGCCGAGCTGGTCGCGCTGGATTTCCCCGGCTACGCCATCGGCGGGCTGTCCGTCGGCGAGACGCGCGAGGAGATGGAGCGGCTGACCCGCTTCACCGCCGCGCTGCTGCCGCCGGCCAAGCCGCGCTACCTGATGGGCGTGGGAACGGTGCGCGATCTGGTCGCCGGGATCGACCGCGGCATCGATCTGTTCGATTGCGTTTATCCGACCCGCAGCGGCCGGCACGGCCGGGTCCTGCTGCGTTCCGGCGCCGAGTTCAACGTGCGCGGGGCCGCACACGTGCGCGACTTCGGGCCGCTCGACCCCGACTGCGATTGCCGCGTGTGCGCGACCTATACGCGCGCCTATGTGTGTCATCTCTTTCGCGCCGGCGAGACGCTCGGCGCGCGGCTGCTCTCGTATCATAACGTCGCCGCGCTCACGATGCTGGTGCGCGACGCGCGGGCCGCGATCGCCCAGGGGCGTTGGGCCGCACTGCGCGACGCGGTGCGCAAGGCACCGGCACCCGACGACGAAAAGAACGCGACGTGAAGCGTCCGTTTTCTGCCGCATGCGCCGTCGCTGCCCTGCTCGTGGCCACGGCGTCTGCGTCGTTCGCCGACCCGATCCAGACCTCGCTGACGCTGAGCGTCAATCCGCTGATCGGCGAGCACGACTCGGGCGGCGAGATCGATCGGGTCGACTTCGCACCGTTGCCGCTGGCGGAGATCGAGTCGCGCTGGCGCGGCACCAGCATCCACGTCGAAGGGCTGCCGTCGGTGACGTTCGGCTACGGCAGCAATCCGGACGGCGCCCAATCGACGCGCCTTTCGATCGTCAACGCGACCGTGCGCGAGTCGGTCGGCGGCGGCTGGTTCGTCGGCGCCGGGCAGACGATCTACAACCAGCGCACCGATTACGGCGAGCAGTTCGGTTATCGCTACTACGCCTACGGCTTGGGCGCCACGTATATCGACGGTGACGAGATCCAGGACTCGCGCGTCACCGGCCTGCGTCTCGAAGTCGGCCGCGAGATCCACTGGGGCGCAACCTCGCTCGCGTTCGACGCGGCTTTCAACCCGGCGATGCACGGCATCCAATACACCGAGTTCGCGAATCTGTCGCTGCCCGATCCCGAAGCCGCGGCGCAGACCGATTTCTCGCTGCGCTTCGGCCGTCGGCTCTCGCGCCACGGCGAGCTGTTCTACGGACTGCGCTACCTGAATTACACCGCGCACTACGTCGCACCGGGCAACCCGCTCTCCGACCGCAACGTCGGTTTCGCTCCGACGATCGCGTACCGGCTGCGGCTTTAGTCCCGCTCGGGTAATCCCGGCCGGCCCGGTCCGCTCGGCCGCAACGGAAACGCGACCACGTTCGGGCCGACGTCGGCAGCGCGATGTCGCTCGCCGCCGAGCAGCGCGGTCAAGTCGCTGACCGACCACGCGGGCAGCCCGAGCCGCACGCGCGCCGCGGCGCAGGCGACCAGAATGCGCAGATACGGCTCGTCGTCGGGATCGAGCAGCGCCGAGACGCCGCACGGGAGCGGGGCGATCACGCGACGAGCATAGGCGACCGGGGTGCCATCTGCGTGTCACTCCTCGCCGATCTGGTTGGCGCGCGGAGAAGCGTGAAGAATCGCTGAGTCGCGCGCGGCGCGCCCTTCAGCGCGCCATCATGCGGCGCGCGCATGCTCGGCGACATGAAGAACGTGCCTTTCGCGGCCGGTGTGCTCCTGGCAGCGCTCCTGGCCGGTTGCAGCGGCGGCTCGAGCTCGCCGACCCCCACGTCCCCGAGCGGCGTCTCGGCGACGCCAACTCCGACCGCGGCCCCGATCGCGCCGACCCCGACCCCCGCCCCCGGGGCGACGGCGACCCCGACGGTCCTCCAGACGGCCACCATCGACGGCAGCCCTGCCTTCGTGAATTCCACCGGCTTTGCGGTGTACACGTTCAGCGGCGACACGGTGGCCAACCAGTCGACCTGCACCGGCTCGTGCCTGGCGGCCTGGCCGCCGGTCCCAGCGCCGGCCGGCACGCTGCCCACGCCGTGGAGCGAGTTCACCCGCTCGGATGACGCGGTCGTCCAGCTGACCTACAACGGGAAGCCGCTCTACACGTTCGCCAGCGACACCCAGCCGGGCGTCGCGAGCGGCAACGGCGTCGCGGGCTTCAGCATCGCTCGCCCGGCAGCGGCCGCCACCCCGACGCCGGCGCCGGCGCCCACGCCGTACGTGGCACCGGCCAGCAAGGCCCGTCAACCCGGCTGATTTCCCACGACCGACTAGCCGGTAGGGGCGCTCCGTACGCGGGGCGCCCCATTTTTTTGTTGACAATGGTTCGCGATTCGCGTTACAACCGGTGGACGATGCTTACGCGTCTGGTACTCGTCCTCGTTCGCGTTCTTCTTGCCGTCCTTATTGACGACCGGCGAGACGCTTTCGCATAGACGACGCACCAGTCGCTCTAACATGACGAAAGCCCTCGCCGGTGAGAACCGGTGGGGGCTTTTCACATCTCCGGAGGACCTCATGGAAGCCTACTACGACCGCGACGTGGATCGCGGCGCACTCGACGGGAAGACGATCGCCATCATCGGGTATGGCAGTCAAGGTCGTGCCCATGCGCTGAACC
>JBEKAU010000490.1:0-3514 GCA_050015755.1 Vulcanimicrobiaceae bacterium
GTGCCGCGCGACGACGACCGAGATCAGCAGCACCGCGACGACGGCGGTGAGGATCACCGCTCTCCGCGACGCCTTCAGGCCGACCACCGCTTTCGTCGTCCCCCGGGGTACATAGCGGCAAACCTTCGGCCGCGCGGCTCACCGGGACCTGGAGCCCCGGTGAGGGTCGCCTTAGACTTCCGCTAGAGATCCAGGTTGCGGACGGTACGCGCGTACTCTTGGATGAAGGCCTTGCGCGGCTCGACCTTCTCGCCCATCAGCTCGGTGAAGACCCGCTCGGCCTCCTCGCTCGCGTCGTCGAGTTCGACCCGCTTGAGCCGGCGCGACACCTGGTCCATCGTCGTCTCGGCCAGCTGCTCGGCGTCCATCTCACCCAACCCCTTGAATTGCTGGATGGTGAACTCTTTGGGGTCGTCCCCATTGAAGATGCCTTGCAGTTCGGCTTCGGTGAACGCCCACCACTGCTTCTTGCCCTTCTTCACCCCGTACAGCGGCGGTTGCGCGATGTAGACGTAGCCGTTCTCGATGAGCGGCTTCATCTTGCGATAGAAGAAGGTCAGCAGCAGCGTGCGGATGTGCGAGCCGTCGACGTCGGCGTCGGTCATGATGATGATCTTGTGATAGCGCAGCTTGGCGACGTCGAAGTCGTCGCCGAAGCCCGCGCCCAGCGCGGTGATCATCGTGCGGATCTCTTCGTTGGCGAGCATCTTGTCGATGCGCGCCTTCTCGACGTTGAGGATCTTGCCGCGCAGCGGCAGGATCGCCTGGACGTTCGGATCGCGACCGCCCTTGGCCGTCCCGCCGGCCGAGTCGCCCTCGACCAGGAACAGCTCAGTCGACCAGCTTGCCGGGCAGCCCGCTGCCTTCGAGCACGCTCTTGCGGCGGGTCAGATCGCGCGCCTTCTTGGCGGCTTCGCGTGCGCGCGCCGCCTGCATGCACTTGTCGACGATGGCGCGCGCGTGCTTCGGATTCTCCTCGAGGAAGAAGTCTAGCCGTTCGCTGACGAGCGCATTCACGATCGGGCGGATCTTCGCGTTGCCGAGCTTGGTCTTCGTCTGCCCTTCGAACTGCGGCTCTTGCAGTTTGACCGAGACGATCGCCGTCAGGCCTTCCATGCAGTCGTCGGTCGAGAGGTTCGCATCGGCTTCCTTGAGCATGCCGCGTTTGCGCGCGTACTCGTTGACCTTGCCGGAGACCGCGGTGCGGAATCCGGTCAGGTGCATGCCGCCTTCGATCGTGTTGATGTTGTTGGCGTACGCGTACACGACTTCGTTGTAGCCGTCGGTGTACTGGAACGCACACTCCACGACGACGTCGTCACGCTCACCGTTGGTCGAGATGACCGGCGTGAGCGCTTCTTTGTTCTCATCGAGCCACTCGACGAACGAGACGATCCCGCCCTCGTAGTAATAGGTGCGCTCGCGGGGCTCATCGGGGCGCTCGTCGCGCAGCGTGATCGAGAGCTTGCGGTTGAGGAAGGCGAGCTCGCGCAGCCGCGACTCGAGCGTCTTCCACGAATAGTCCAGCGTCTCGAACACTTCGGGATCGGGCTTGAACCACTGGAACGTCCCGGTGCCTTCGGCGCGGTGCAGCTTCTTGAGCTTCTGCGTCGTGATGCCGCGCGCAAAGCGGATCTCCCACTCCCAGCCGTCGCGCCGAACGCGGGTGATCATCCACTCCGAGAGCGCGTTGACGACCGAGATGCCGACGCCGTGCAAGCCGCCCGAGACCTTGTAGCCGCCCTTACCGAACTTGCCGCCCGCGTGCAGGATCGTCATGACGACCTCGACGGCCGGCAGCTTCTCCTCGGCGTGCAAGTCGACCGGGATCCCGCGCCCGTCGTCCTCGACGCTGCTCGAGCCGTCCTTGTGCAGGACGACCCTGATCGTATTGGCGTAGCCGGCGAGCGCCTCGTCGACCGCATTGTCGACCGCTTCGTAGACCAGTTGATGCAGCCCGCGATCCGACGTGTTGCCGATGTACATCCCAGGCCGCTTGCGAACCGCCTCGAGTCCTTTGAGAACCTCGATCTGTTCGCCCGTGTATTCGTTCATCCGACAGGTACTCTTCGCCGTCGGCCGCTCATTTCACTCGGTGCCGGCCTCGATCGTGCGCACGAAGTCGTACAGCTCGCCCAGCGCATTGCGCCGCAGCGGCGAGTCCAGTTCGAGCCGCGTCGGGTCGATGCGCGTCTCGAGCAGCACGAACGAGCTGGCCAGCTTGCGCAGCCGCACCCGGTCGATCGGCTGGCGCAGCTTGTGCAGCTTGCCGGCCCGCCAGAGTTCGTCCCACCACGAGCGGAGCAGGCGTTTGCGGATCGCGTCGTACGCGTCGGGCGTGAGCCCCTCGACCAGAACCAGAACCTCTTCGGAACCGAGCCAGGGCGCCTCGTAGAGGAGCCGCTCGCAGGCGAAGCGCCGGCGGCGGATGCGGTCGTCGCGACACGGGGTGCAGGTCGGGCCGGCCTCGATCGGCGCCTCGCACAGGGTGCAGAACGTGCCGCCGGCGCGGCGGTGCGCGGCACGCCCGCGCTCGACCGCGCGCCGCAGCCGTGCCAGCGCCTCGTCGAGCGTCTTGGCCGGCGGCGTCGAGGGCGCGGTGGCGCCGTTGTCGCGCCGGGGTCCGGTCGTGCCGCCGCGGCCCCGCGCCGGCGTGCGGATCGTCCCGACCCGGAAGCGCAGCCGCTCCAGTGTCCGGACCTGCGGAAGAGCCCGCAAACCGCGGACGATCTCGGGTTCGAGAAACGCCAACTGGTGCGACCAGGCGGCCGAGTTCGTCAGGACGACCAGGACGTTGCGCTCGAGCGCGACCGGCGTCGCCGCCCGGGCCACGTCGGCTCCCACCAGGTCCGGCCACGCCGCCCGTACCGCCACCAGCGGATCGCCGCCCGCGTCGGCGTGAGGGCGCCAAGCGTCCAGGACCGACCCGAGCTTCAGCATCGGCTCACGGTCGCGGCACGGATCGACCAGGTCGCCGCACCGTGCAGCGCGCCGGGCGGTTCGGTCGCGGTCAGGAACGCCTGCTCGTAGTCGGACACCGCACCCAGGAAGCCGGCGGCGCGTTCGGCGTCCAGCTCGCTGAGGACGTCGTCCAGCAAGAGGATCGGGGCGTCGCCGCTGCGGGTGCGCATGACGTCGTATTCGCCGACCTTGAGCGCGAGCACCGCTGTCCGCTGCTGCCCTTGCGACCCGAAGGCCGCCAGCGGCTTGCCTTCGACCAGCAGGTGCAGATCGTCGCGGTGCGGCCCGATCAGGGTCGTGCGACGGCGCAGCTCCTGCTCGACGTGACCGGCCAGCGCCTCGGCGACGTCACCGTCGGGGTTGGCCGCGTAGGTCACGCCGAGGCGTTCGCGCGTGCCTTCCCAGCGCCCGTAGATCGCCGCGGTCGCCGCCGCCAGTTCATCGACGAACGCACGCCGCGCCGCGATCAGCGCACTCGCCGGCCGCACCAACTCCTCGTTGTACGCCAGCAGCAAATCGCGGTCCGGCGCGATCGCCCCGCGCAAGAGCGCCG
>JBEKAU010000491.1:0-2734 GCA_050015755.1 Vulcanimicrobiaceae bacterium
ATGGCCGATGTCGCCCAGGTTGTTGCCGACCTGCATCTGGGCGATGCCCAGCATCAAGCACTCCTGGGTGACCCGCATCAGCCGCTCGGCCTCTGGGCTCGGGGTGCCGATCGCCATCGTGACCGCCGAGTCGGAGACGTAGCCTTCGAGCGTCGTGCCGATGTCGAGCGAGAGCAAGTCGCCCTCCTCGAGCACCCGGTCGCCCGGCATGCCGTGCACGACCTCGTCGTTGACCGACGCGCAGATGGCCGACGGGTACCCGTTGTAGCCGATGAAGGTCGGGACTCCGCCCATCGAGCGGATCGACTCATCGGCGATGCGATCGAGCTCACGCGTCGTCATGCCGGCCTTGGCGGCGGCCATGAGCGTGGTCAGCGTCTTGGCGGTGATCTTCCCGCTGCGGCGCATGATCTCGATCTCGCGCGGCGACTTGATGGTGATCATGGCGCGCCCGCCGGTTGTCCGTTGCGAAGCAGCGAGACGAGCTGCGCGGTGACGTCGGCGATCGGCGCGAGGGCGTTCACCCGCACGAGCCGCGCTTCGTCGGGGTTATCGTAATATGCGATGAGCGGCGCGGTCTGCTCTTGGTAGACCGCCAAGCGCTTGCGGATCGTCTCTTCTTTGTCGTCCTTGCGCTGGATCAGCGGCTCGCCGGTGACGTCGTCGCGGAACGGGACGCGCGGCGGATTGTGGACGACGTGATACGTGCGACCCGACGGCTCGTGCGTCCAGCGACCGGTGAGGCGCTCGAGCAACACGGCCATGTCGACGTCGAACAGCACTGCGACCGCGCTCTTGTGGAGCCGGTCGAGCAACGCGTCGAGCGCTTCCGCCTGCGGGACGGTGCGCGGGAACCCGTCGACGATCACCTCGGCGGCACCGCCCAGTTCGTGCTCCATCATCCGGATGATCAGGTCGTCCGGAACGAGGTCGCCGCGATCCATGAAGGCCTTGGCCTCGCCCCCGAGCGGCGTCCCTTCGGCGACGTTGCGCCGCAGAATATCGCCGGTCGAGATCTGCCGATAGCCAAAGCGCTCCTCGAGCACCTTCGCCTGCGTGCCCTTACCAGCACCAGGAGGGCCCAAGAAGATCAAATTCATTTTAACGGCGCTCCGCCCCAGGCTCCGCGCCCCCCATGCACAAGCATGGGGCCCCCGATCCGACCTCGCAACGCGATGGCGGATGAGGCGCGGTTGTCCTGCGCTCGGTCCATGACCATTACCGATTTATGAACCCGCGATAGTCGCGCATCGCCAAGCGGGCTTCGATCTGTGTAATCGAGTCCAGAGCGACGCCGACGACGATCAGCAGCGAGGTCGAGCCGATGTAGAGCGAGGTCACGCCGGCGTTGCGCTGGATCGAGGGCAGCACCGCGAGCAGGCCCAGGTAGATCGCCGAAGCGGTCGTGATGCGGACCAGGATCTTGTTGATGTAGTCGACGGTCGGCTGGCCGGGGCGGATGCCGGGGATGAACGAGCCCGATTTCTTGAGGTTGTCCGCGATGTCGCGCGTGTTGACCACGATCGCCGAGTAGAAGAACGTGAAGATCACCACCAGCAAGAAGTAGACGACGTTGTACGCGATCGAGCTCGGCCCGAAGTACGTCTGGATGATGAACGAGAGGTTCGCCGACCAGCTGTGCGAGTTGGCCGCGGCGGCACCGCCCCCGAACCACGAGAGAGCCTGCTGCGGCAAGAGCAGGATCGAGATCGCGAAGATGATCGAGATGACGCCGGCGTTGTTGAGCCGCAACGGGATGTAGCTCGAGCGGCCGGCGTAGAGCTTGCGGCCGACCACGCGGCGCGCCTGCTGCACCGGGATACGGCGCTGCCCCTGATACATGAAGACGATCGAGACGATCGTGACCAGCGCGATGGCCACCCACAGCGCCAGGCCCAGCCAGTTGACGCTGCCCTTGTTGGCCAGCGAGAACGTCTGCGAAACTTGGACCGGGAAGCGCAACACGATGCCGACGAAGATGATCAGCGAGACACCGTTGCCGATGCCCTTGTCGGTGATCTGCTCACCCAGCCACATCAGGAACATCGTCCCCGCCACGAACGCGATGACCGCGTAGACGAGAAACAGCACCGAGTGGTCGTAGAAGACGCCGCCGCGGCTCATCGCGATCGACATCGAGGTCGCCTGGATCGTGGCCAGCACGATCGTCAGCCAACGGGTGTAGCGGCCGATCTGCTTACGGCCTTCCTCGCCGCCCTTCTTCGCCATCTCTTCGAGCTGCGGAATGACGACCGTCATCAGCTGCATGATGATCGACGCGTTGATGTACGGCGTGATCCCCATCGCGATGATCGAGAGCTTCTGGAGCGCGCCGCCCGAGAGGAAGCCCAGGAACTGGTAGAAGGCGCCGCTCTGGATGAGCTGCGCCCACTGCTGCTGGTTCACGTTGGGCAGCTGGACGTGGATCATGAACACGAAGACGGCGAACGCGAAGAACACGAACCCGATCCGCTTGCGGATGTCGGGCACGGTCAACGCGTTGCGCAGCGTGTTGAGCACGGAGTAGTCGGACCCTACTCGGCGGCGGCGGCGTCGCCGAAGTCGGCGCCGACGGCGGTCAGCGCTTCACGCGCCGACGCGGAGAACAGAATGTCGCGGAAGCGCAGCCCGGCCGGAAGCGTGCCGGTCGGCTTCTTGGTGGTGCCGCCCAGGATCTTGACGCCGTCGCGCAGGTCCTTGATCTTGCCGGCCGCTTGCAGCGACTGCGGGCTGA
>JBEKAU010000492.1:0-2728 GCA_050015755.1 Vulcanimicrobiaceae bacterium
CAGGCGGTCCTCGACGCGGTCAACGCGACCGGCGAGGTTTTCCTCAGCTCAACCCGGCTGCACGGCCGGCTGGTCTTGCGCATCGCGATCGGCAACGAGCGCACGACCGGCGAGGACGTTAAGCTCGCGTGGGACTTGCTGTGCGACGCCGCTCGAACCACAGCAGCGCGCTGAGCGGGACGAGCGGCAGCGCGAAGATCGCGACGTGCAGCGCGTGTGCGCGAGCGGCATCGGCCGTCTCGCGCGCAGCCAGGCCGCACCAGTGCAGCCCCTCGTCCCAGCGCGGCGCGATGCCGTGCCGCACGACCAAATACACGACGCCCGCGAGGGCGAGCGACGCGGCGACCCGGACGCCGCGGGGCATCAGGCGACCGCCAGCGGACGGTCGTCGTGTGAGGCCAGCAGTTCGCGGGTGACCTCGCTGACGTTCTCGCGCAGGGCGGCGTTTCGTTCGGCGACCTCGTCCGCACCAACGAGCACGGCGGCGGCGGTCTCGCCGACTCGCGCCGTCGCCTCGCTGACGCGCGCGATCGCGCCGCGCACGAGGTCGGTCCCTTCGGCGACGGTGCGCACGGTCTCGGCGATCGTGCGGGTCGCCGCCGACTGTTGATCGACGGCGGCGGCGACATCGGAGGCGGCCGAGGTGAGGGCGCCCACCGAGCCGCGGATCTCCTCGAGTGACGAGACGACGTCACCCGATGCGCGGCGCATCGAGCTGACGACCTCGCCGATCTCGGAGGTGGCCTTCGAGGTCGTCTCGGCGAGCTTGCGAACTTCTTCGGCCACGACGGCGAAGCCGCGGCCCGAGTCGCCGGCGCGCGCGGCTTCGATCGCGGCGTTGAGCGCGAGCAGGCGGGTCTGGTCGGCGACCGTCTCGATCAGCGTCGTCACCGCTTCGATCCGCTCGGCCGCATCGCGCAGGGAGCGCGCGACCTCGCCGCTGTGCTCGCTCTCGCGGGTAGCTCGTTGGGCAACCTCGAGTGCGCGCTGCGTCCGATCGCGGATTTCGGCGCTGGCGTGCGAGAGCTGATCGGTCGCGCCGGCGACCTCACCGATCATGACGCTCGACCGTTCGGTGATCGTCGCGACCTGCGCAACCTCGCCGCGGGTCGTTTCGGCCAGCCGTTCGGCATCGCGCGCCGACACGAGCATCCGCTGCGAGGCGCGCAGGACGTCGTCGACGACGGTGCGCACGCTGCCCTCGATGCGGCCGACGACGTCACGCACGATCTTGGTGCGAGCACCGGCGGCAGCATGCTCGACGGCGACGCGGCGCTCTTCTTCGCGCGCGGTCGCTTCGGCCGCGACCTGCGCGTTGCCCAGTGCGTGGCGCGCGTCGGCCAACGCGAGCGTCTTGAGATCGGCCTCACCGGCCAGTGCATCGCGCAGCCGCTGGCTCTCGGCGAGCGCGGCGTTCGCGCGCGCGTTCTCCTCGTCGGCGGCGAGGAACAACGCGCGGATGCGGACGGTCATCCAAATCAAGACGCCGCATTCGACGACGACGATCACGGCATGCAGCAACACGCGCGGGATCCCGTCGAGACCACTCTGGTCGGGGAACACCGAGCGCGGATCGACGAAGTCGAGCACCAGGTGGTGGACCGCCGTCAGCGCCGCCGCGAATGCGATCGGGCGCCAATCGACGTAGGCGACCAGCATCGCGAACACCGCGAAGAAATAAAGGTGGAAGTCGATCTGCAGATCGCCGGCGCCGGCGTGGACGAACACCATCGGCATCCCGACCAGCGCCCACGCGACCGTCAGCCGGCCGGCCACGCCGTCCGGCGAGAGGCGCGCGCCGAGCGTGCCGAGCGCCGCCAGCACGATCGCCGCCAGCGTCGAGGGCCAGAGCGCATGCGCGTTGGACGCCGCGATAACCGCGACGACGGGCACGTGCAGCCAGAGCAAGACGACGAAAACCTGCGACGCACGGCGGCGCAGGGCCATCAAGGCCGAGGGTTCAGCGGTGGACATCATTCCTCACGAGTCGGAGTGGCGGTGAGCTCCGTGCCACTCCCCGTGCGCCGGACCTACTCGATGAGTAATCGCACAAAGCGACCGATCAGATGCTCTCTTGACCGGACGTGGGCCACATTTTGTCCGGCGCTTTACCGGAAGTCAGGAAAGGTTCAGAAGGTGCGGAGATATTCTTCGCGTTCCCACGGGTGCACCGCACGGCGGTACCGTTCGTACTCGGCGAGCTTGGCATCGCGGAAGGCGTGATAGATGTGGTCGCCGAGCGCGCCGCGGACCACCAAATCGCCGTCGAGCGCGGCGATTGCCTGGCGCAGCGACTTGGGCAGCAGCGTGATCCCGTGCTCGGTGCGATATTTCTCGGAGAGTTCGTAGGTCGAGCCGGTGAACGGGTCGCCGGGCAGGTTGCGCGAGCGGATGCCGTCGGCCAGCGCCTCCACCAGTACCGCCAGCGCCAAGTACGGATTGCACGACGCGTCGGGACTGCGGACCTCGATCAGCGGCGGCTCATCGCCGAACGCCGGCGGCACGCGCACCAACGCGTTGGCGCTGCGGTGCGACCAGACCGTGTAGACCGGTGCGTCCCATGCCGCGACGAGCCGCTTATACGAGTTGACCGTCGGATTGCAGATCGCGGTGAAGCCCGGCGCGTGCTCGAGCAGGCCGGCGATGGCGTGGAGCCGTGCAACGTCGTCGACGTCGCCGAGCGCGAAGTAGACGTGCAGCCCGCTGCCGGCCGAGCTTTCCAGCGGCT
>JBEKAU010000493.1:0-2726 GCA_050015755.1 Vulcanimicrobiaceae bacterium
GTCGAGGTGCACACCGACGGCGAGCTGCAGCGCGCGGTAGCCGCCGGCGCGACGCTGCTGGGGATCAACAACCGCAACCTGCGCACCTTCGAGACCGACCTCGCCGTCACCGAAGAGTTGCTGCCGCTCGTGCCGGCCGGGACGCTGGTGATCAGCGAGAGCGGCGTGCGCACCCAGCGCGACGTGCGGCACCTGATCGAGCACGGCGCTCGCGGCGTGCTGGTCGGCGAGTCGCTCATGCGTGCCGAGGACAAAGCCGACGCGATCCGCACTCTGAAGGGAGCGGCGGTCGCCGTCTGACGTGCGCACTCGGGTCAAGATCTGCGGCTGCACCAGCGTCGAGGACGCGCTGCTCGCCGTCGACGCCGGCGCCGACGCGGTCGGCGTGTTGCTGGTCGAACGCTCGCCGCGCTTCGTGCCGATGCACGTGCTGCACGAGATCGCGGTCGCAGTCCCCGCGTTGACCTCGCTGGTCGCGGTGTTCTCCGATCCGCCCTCGGGACTGGTCGACGAAGCCCTCAAGGTCGGCGCGACGCCGCAGTTCCATGGCTTCGAGTCGGCCGAGTCGTGCGAGTCCTTCGCCGCCGGTCCCTACCTCAAGGCCTATCATTTGCGCGCCGACAAGCCGGTCAGCCCGGCGCAATTCGCCGCCTTCGCGCGGCCGTTCGCGCACGCGACCTGGCTGTTCGACACCGCCGGCGCCGACGGCCGCAGCGGCGGGACCGGTCGTACCTTCGAGTGGACGATCGCGGCGGAGCTGGCGGCCGGACGCCGTTTCGTCGTCAGCGGCGGCCTCACGCCCGAGAACGTCGGCGCATGCGTGCGTGCGGTGCGGCCGTACGCGGTAGACGTGCGCAGCGGCGTCGAAACGAACGGCGTGAAGGACCCGGCCAAGATACGCGCCTTCGTGCGCGCCGTGCGCGAGGCCGATGCCGCGCCCGCAGCCGAGCCCGTTCCGTAGAGGAGACCGATGACGACCCCCGTGCAGCAGACGCTTCCCGACGCACGCGGCTATTACGGCCGCTTCGGCGGCGTCTTCGTCCCCGAAGTCCTGGTCGAAGCGCTCGCGCAAGTCGACGCCGCGATGCGCGCGGCGTTCGCCGACCCGGAGTTCTGGCGCACCTACGAAGGGCTGCTGCAGGACTACGTCGGCCGCCCCTCGCCGATCTATCACGCGGCTCGGCTGGTCGACGGACCGCACGCGCCGATCGTCTTCAAGCGCGAAGACACCAACCACACCGGCGCGCACAAGATCAACAACACCGTCGGCCAGGCGCTGCTCGCGCAACGGATGGGCAAACGGCGCATCATCGCCGAGACCGGCGCCGGCCAGCACGGCGTCGCGACCGCGACGATCGGCGCCAAGCTCGGCATGCAGGTCGACGTCTATATGGGTGCCGTCGACGTCGAGCGCCAGGCCCTCAACGTCTACCTGATGCGGCTGCTCGGCGCGACCGTGCACCCGGTCGAGAGCGGCACCCGCACGCTCAAGGACGCGACCAACGAGGCCTTCCGCGAGTGGGCCGCCCGCGTCGAGGATACGTTCTACATCATCGGCTCGGTCGTCGGCGCGCACCCGTACCCCTATCTCGTGCGCGAGTTCCAGAAAGTCATCGGCGTCGAGGCGCGCGCGCAGATCCTCGAGCGGTACGGCCGGTTACCGAGCGACGTCGTGGCCTGCGTCGGCGGCGGCTCCAACGCGATGGGGATGTTCCACGCCTTCGTCGGTGACGCCGAGGTGAAGCTGTGGGGTGTCGAAGCCGCCGGCCACGGCGTGCACGCGATCGACACCGCGGCCTCGCTCAACGCCGGCTCGGTCGGCATCCTGCACGGCTCGCGCAGCTACGTCTTGCAGGACGACGAGGGGCAAGTGCGCGACACGCACTCGGTGTCGGCCGGACTGGACTATCCCGGTGTCGGTCCCGAGCATGCCTGGCTGAAGGACTCGGGCCGCGCAACCTACGTCGCGGTCGACGACGATGAAGCGCTGGCGGCGTTCCGTCACACCGCACGGCGTGAAGGGATCGTGCCGGCGCTCGAATCGGCGCACGCGATCGCGTTCGCGCAGCGGCTGGCGCTCGAGCGCGGCCCGGACGGCCTGGTGCTGGTGAACCTGAGCGGCCGCGGCGACAAGGACGTGCGCACGGTCGCCGCGCTCGACGGCGAGGACGCCGGATGATCGCCGGCAGCGAGATCGAGTCGGTCTTCGCGCGGGCCCGCGCCGAGCGCCGCGCCGCGCTCATCCCCTACGTCGTCGCCGGCGATCCCGATCGCGCGACGACCCTCGCGGTGCTCAAGGCGATCACGGCCGCCGGCGCGGATCTCATCGAGCTCGGCATCCCCTACGGCGATCCGCTGGCGGACGGACCGACGATCGCGGCGGCCGGCCAGCGTGCGCTCGAAGGCGGGACGCGGATGGCCGATGTGCTCGCGCTCGCCACCCAGGCACGGGCACGCGGCTGCGCTCCCATCCTTTTCTTCACCTATGTGAACCCGGTCGACCGCTACGGTCCCGAGCGGTTCGCGCACGACGCGCGCGCGGCCGGCGCGATCGGCGCGATCGTGCCCGACGTCTCGCTCGAAGAGCTCGACGCGTTCGCCCCGCCGCTGCGTGCGGCGGGTCTGGCGATCCCGCTCCTGGTCGCGCCGACGACGCCGCCGGCACGGGCCGAGCGGATCGCCGCGGCGTCGAGCGGCTTCGTGTACCTCGTTTCGCGGCTGGGGGT
>JBEKAU010000494.1:0-2719 GCA_050015755.1 Vulcanimicrobiaceae bacterium
CCAAGCTGCGCGTCGCCGAGCGGGTCGAGGTGGCGGCATGATCGCACCGCAACAGTGGGCGCCTGAGCCGCCGCGCCGCGCCGCGACCGTTCGCGAAGCGACGCAGCGTCGCACTCGCCGCAAGCGCGTACGTCGCGGCTTTCACGCACCGGTCGTCGCCGTGCTCGGGCTGGCGGTCGCGGTGCTGCTTCCGTTGATGGGCTACGTCGCGTTGTGCGCGAACGTCACCTCGCTCAGCTTCTCGCTGGCGCGCGTCGAGCACGATCGCAGCGTGGTGGCCGACGAGACGCAACGGCTCGACGACCGCATCGCGCGGCTCGAGTCGCCCGACCGGCTGGCCGCGCTCGCCGCCAAGCTGCACCTGCACGACCCGCACGTCTACGCCGTCGTGCAGCTGCCGCAGCCGAAGGTGCAGCCCTCCCCGTCCGGCATCGCATTCTTCGGGTGGATTAGCGGGCACTGATGGCGGCGCGTGCATTCGCGCGCGTCGCCCCGGTACGCGCGAAACTCTCCCTGGCCGTCGTCGTCCTGTTGGCGGCAGGCCTGGTCGCGCGCCTCGGTGACGTCCAGATCCACGATGGTCCGCACTTGGCACGGATGGCCCTCTCGCAGCACGACGAGACGCACGAGACGTTCGCGCGCCGCGGAGCGATCCTCGATCGCGACGGCGGCGTGCTGGTGCGTTCGCTGCCCTCGGAGTCGATCTACGCCGTCCCCGACACGGTGACCAACAAGCATGACACGGCGCTCGCGCTCGCACCGCTGCTGCACCGTCCCCTCGCCGACATCGAAGCCGACCTGCAAGGCGACGGGCAATTCCGCTGGCTCGCACGCAAGGTGCCGCACGAGACGGCCGAGCGCGTGCGCGATTTGGGCTTGGCGGGGATCGAGACCAAACGCGAGGAGACCGGAATCCGGTTCGTCGCGGCCGGCCGGCTCGCGTCGACGGTGCTCGGCTTCACCGGCACCGACGAGAACGGCTTGGACGGGCTGGAATACTCGCTCGACCATCTCTTGCGCGGCACGCCCGGTAGCGAGCGGATCGAGTCGGACGAGTTCGGCCGCGCGATCCCGTTCGGCGAGACGCAGATCATCGAGCGCGCGGTCCCGGGCACGACCGTCGTCACCACGATCGACCCCTACCTGCAATTCGAGGCCGAGCGGCTGCTGCGCGCGGATGTGAAGCAGTGGCACGCGACCAGCGGTACCGTCATCGTGATGGACCCGTGGAGCGGCGAACTGCTGGCGGTCGCGAACGCCCCCGACTTCGATCCCTCGCACTTCGCGCAATCCTCGTCCGACACGTGGCGCGACCGCGCGATCAGCGACGCCTACGAGCCCGGCTCGACCTTCAAGTTGATCACCGCCGCCGCCGCGCTCGAGAGCGGCAAGGTGACGACGTCGTCGCGCTTTGCGTCGCACGACCACCTCGCCATCGGCGATCACATCATCCACAACGCCGAGGACGGCTTCCTCGCCGGCACCTCGTCGAACGAGACGATGGAAGACATCATCGCGTACTCGCACAACGTCGGCGCCGCCGAGATCAGCCTTGCGATCGGCAAGCAGGCGATGTACGACGAGGTGACGCGGTTCGGGTTCGGTCAGCCGACCGAGGTCGAGCTGGCCGGCGAGAATCCGGGCATCGTCCCGCCGCTCGATCAGTGGAGCAAGATCTCGCAGGCGACGATCGCGTTCGGCCAGGGCATTTCGGTCGACCCGCTCGCAATGGCGCGCGCGTACTGCGCGATCGCCAACGGCGGCATGTTGCTGCGGCCGCGCGTCGTCCACGCGCTCGAGAATGCGAGCGGGGCAACGGTCTACAGCTATGCCCCGGAGATCGAGCGGCGGGTCATGAGCGAGAAGACGGCGGCGACGCTGCGGAGTTTCTTGCGGGCCGTCGTCGTGCGCGGTACCGGCAACCCAACCGCGCGTGTGCCCGGCTGGACGACGGCCGGGAAGACCGGCACGGCGCAGATCGAGGAGCACGGCGTCTACGAGCCGGGTTCCTACGTCGCGTCCTTCATTGGGATGATTCCGGCCGAATCGCCGCGCTATGTCATCCTGGTGAAAATCGACCGCCCGCGCGGGGCCTACTACGGCGGCGTGGTCGCCGCGCCGGTCTTCGCGGAGTTGGCACGAGACGCGATGTTCCATGCGGGGATCATGCCGGCGGCGAGCGCGCCTCGCTTGGTCCGTCCCGCCTCCGCGTCGAAAGCAAAGCACTGATGCGAGAGAGCACGGGACTCGTCGCCTCCTTGACGGAGGCACGCGTCGTCGGGGCGCTCCCGCCGGCGGTAGACGCGATCGCGAGCGACTCGCGGCAGGTGCGCCCGGGAACGCTCTTCGTCGCGCTGCGCGGACAACGCAGCGATGGACACGCCTATGTCGCCGATGCGGTACGCCGCGGCGCGTCCGTCGTCGTCGTCGATCGCGAGCTCGACACCGGCGTACCGACGATCGTCGTCCCCAACACGCGCATCGCCGCCTCGCAGCTCGCCGACGCGTTCTACGATCACCCTTCGCAGGCGCTCACCATCGTCGGCATCACCGGCACCAATGGCAAGACGACGACGACGCACTTGGTGCGCGATGTCCTCGAAGCGGCCGGCATGCCGTGCGCGCTGGTCGGGACCCTCGGCGGTTCGTTCGGTTCGCACACCTGGCCGCTGACCAACACGACACCGCTGGCGGTCGAGCTGCACGCGCTGCTCGCCGC
>JBEKAU010000495.1:0-2708 GCA_050015755.1 Vulcanimicrobiaceae bacterium
CGCGCCGCGGTCGCGCGCGCGTTCGCCGTCGACGCGCCGGTGCTCTACATGGACGAGCCCTTCGGCGCGCTCGACGAGCAGACACGGGTCGGGATGGCCAACGAACTGATGCGCTTGTGGGAGCGCTCGCCCAAGACCGTCGTGTTCGTCACCCACGGCATCGAGGAGGCGGTCACGCTGGCCGATCGCGTCGTCGTGCTCAGCGCGCGGCCGGGACAGGTGAAGGAGATCGTGCCGGTCACGTTCCCGCGGCCGCGGGACGCGGTGACGCTGCGCGCCGCGCCGGGCTTCGGCGAGCTGGTGGTGCGCATCTGGGAGCTGCTGCGATGAGCGCCGGCGAACGCGCGGTGCGCATCGCGGCGCCGCTCTCGCTGATCGCGCTCTGGCAGATCGCGGTCTCGACCCGCGTGCTCAACCCCGCCCTCTTCCCGCCGCCGAGCGCGATCGTGCGCAGCTTCATCGTCTATGCGGCGAGCGGCGAACTGTGGACCAACGCCGCCTGGACGCTCTCGCGCGTCGTGATCGGCCTTGCGATCGGTGGCATCCCCGGGACGCTCATCGGCTTGTGGATGGGGACGAATCGCTGGGCGCGCGCGTATTTCGGGCCGGTCATCGCGCTGCTCTATCCGGTGCCGAAGATCGCGATCTTGCCGCTGCTCTACTTCGTGTTCGGCGCCGGCGAGGGGGCCCGCTGGGCGGCGGTCGCGATCGGCGTGTTCTTCCTCATGGCGATCAACACCGAGGCCGGGGTGCGGCAGATCGAGGCCATCTATTTGGACGTCGCGCGCGCCTACCGCACCCGTCCGCACACACTGTTTTTCCGCATTCTGCTGCCGGGCGCGCTGCCGAACATCTATGCCGGCCTCAAGCTCAGCGTCGGCATCGCGATCGTGCTGACGGTGGCGGCCGAATTCGAGCTGACGCAGACCGGCCTGGGCTTCGCGATTTTCAACGCCGGCCAGTTGCTCTTGGTCGACCGGCTCTACGCGGCACTCGTCGCCGTGTCACTGCTCGGGTTCGGCCTCTCGGTACTCGTCGACGCGTGCGAGCGGCTCGCGCTGCCCTGGCGCGCGCCACGGCGCTCCTAATCCCGTCGCTTGACCTGCTAGGATTCCTTCAAGGCGTTAGGTCGTTCGCTCGGCGAACACGCTCGTCCGTGGAACCGGACGGTGGAACGACTGCGCGCAAGCATTTGCGTGCGGTCTTCGTCGCTACCGCGCCGGAGGAGTCTGCTCGCTGGTCGGATGCAGCGCGCGAAGACGTCTCTTTGAGCGCGCATCACGCCGTCGGTTTATCCGACGCGCTGCGTATCGTTGTCGAGCGCGAGGTCGATGTCGCGATCGTCGGCGCCTCCGTTGCCGATGCGACGTACCGCGATCTGTTGCGCGAGCTGCAGCTCGCGCGCGAAGATCTGCCGGTGGTGATCGTCGGTGAGCTCGACGTCGACGCGGTCCACGACGCCTTCGCGCTGGGCGCGGCCGACATCGTCCTGCCCAGCGACCTGGTCCGCCTCGGCCAAGCGCTGGTACGTGGCGTGCGCGACGGCATCCTCAGCTCGCAACTGCGCCGCGCGCGCAGCGAGCTCGCCCTGCTCGATGAGACCCTGCGCCGGACCCGCGAGGACGTCGTCGTCGTCGGCGCAGCCGACAGCAACCCGGTTGTCGTGTACGCCACCCGCCACGATCTGATCGGCCGCCCGATCACCGAGCTGCCGTTCGTGCGCGACGGTGAGGAGGCCGAAGAACTAGCCGCGGCCGTCGCCGGGCTGCGCTCGACCCGACTGACTGTCGCCTCGGGCGCCGTCAGCGTCGAGCCGCTGGGCGCGCCGCCATGCGACCGGCACTACGTCGCGATCATGCACGAGCGCGGCGGCCGGGTCGCGCTCGACGAACGCGATCCCGTCACCGGCCTCCCGCAACGGTCGACCTTCGAGCGCTTCGCCCAACGCGCGCTGGCGGAGGCCGATCGCGAGGGTGCCTCGGTGGCGGTGCTCTTCCTCGACGTCGACCGCTTCCACGTCGTCAACGAGCTCGCCGGCCACAGCACCGGCGATCGCGTCTTGCGTGAGATCGCGACCCGTCTGCGCGAAGCACTCCCCGACGCCCACGTCGCGCGCTTCGGCGGAGACGAATTCGTCGTGCTGCGCGTCGAGGACGAGCCCGGTGTCGCACGCGCGGCGACGCAGGCCGCGGCCGGCGCGTTCGCCGCGCCGTTCCTGGTGGCCGACAAACCGGTCCATCTGACCGCCAGCATCGGGGTCGCACTCGCGCCCGACGATGCGACCGACGTCGCCGGCCTGATCGGCACCGCCGAGGCGGCGGTCTTCGAGGCTAAGCGCCTGGGCCGCAACACCGTGCGCTGGTACCGGGCGCGTCCCGGGTCGGCGTCGCTCGAACGGGTCGTGATGCGACGCGATCTCGACGGCGCGATCGAGCGCAACGAGTTCGAGGTCTACTATCAGCCGATCTACGACATCGGCACGCAGATGATCCAAGGCGTCGAAGCGCTGCTGCGCTGGCGGCATCCGGTTCACGGCATGATCCTCCCCGATCGCTTCATTCCGGTAGCCGAGGAGTGCGGCCTGATCGAGGAGATCGGCGCGTGGGTGCTCGAGCGCGCGATCAGTCAAGTGCGGACCTGGGCCGACGCCGGCATCCCGGCGATCCGGGTCAGCGTCAACGTCTCGGCGCGTCAGCTCGAGAGCAATG
>JBEKAU010000496.1:0-2708 GCA_050015755.1 Vulcanimicrobiaceae bacterium
GTGACGTCGACCAGGCCCGTGTTGGTCCGACCCAGACCAGTTCCGGGGAACGTGGTGCCGGGCCCGGTGTAGCCTTGCAGATAGAGCGGCACGTTGACGTTGCTGAAGCCGACCGGCACCTGCTGGATCTCGTAGTAGCCCAACTGCAGGCGGTTGGTCCGCGAGAACGCGTACCCGATGCCGGCGTCCATCCCGCCGGGATCGCCGGCGTTGTAACCGACATCGCCTTCGGGGAATGCCGCGGAAACGTCGACGTTATACGTAAATCCCTGCGGCAGCGAGGGCTTGCGCAGCGGCTGCTGCGGCGTCCCGACCGGGTTCGCTTGCGCGAGCGTGGGATGCTCGTCTTGCATCGCGCGCTGGAGCGCGGCGTTGGTTGAGTCGAGGAGTCCGGCATTGAGCGCGGCGGCCTCCGAGGTATCCGCGCGCGCAGAAAGCGGCGCAAACGCTACGGCGACGCACGCGAGGGCGCACCCGAGCGCCGACACACGTCTTTTCATGAACCCCGCGCTTGCGCCATCCGCACGGAGGTTCCTGTGCCTGCGCAGCAGCGTGCGAATGGCGGATTCGGTGGCTGCCGCGACGACGTCACACCGCGGACTTCCTGCTAAAAGTTGCACGAATCGCGACGGAGTGGTATAACGGAGACAATCCCCGCCGGCGGTCTCCGCCGGTCTCCGCGCGCCCGTCGGGTGGACCGCGGGCGCAAGAAAGGACACGGTCAACGACCAATGGCCGATACAACGGCTGCGCCGAAGAAAAAGGCGCGGAAAAAGTCGACGCGTAAAGCCGCGCCGCGCAAGAAGACCGCCCGTAAGACCACTGCTCGGAAGACGACTCGCAAGAAGACGTCGGCCCGCAAGAGCACGAGCAAGAAGACCACCTCGCGCAAGAAGACCACGCGCAAGAAGGCCGCTCGGAAGACGACGACCCGCAAGAAGACGTCGGCCCGCAAGAGCACGAGCAAGAAGAGCTCGACCCGCAAGAAGACCACGCGGAAGAAGGCGGTCCGCAAGGCCGTCCGCAAGGCGGCGCCCCGCCGCAAGGCCGCGTCGCGCCGCAAAAAGGCCGCCTAAACCCCATCCGTTCGCGGAAAACGAACGCGTCGCGAGGAAACTCGCGGCGCGTTCGTTTTTCCGAGGTTCCTCATGTACTTGGACCAGTTGCCCGAACTTTCGCGCGCCCGCCTCGTCCGCACCCGCGCACGGGGCGTCGCCATCCGTGATGGCGACCGTGCGGTCGCGGTCGCCTTCGTCGCCGACGGCTCCCTGCTCCCGGCCGATACGCTGGTCCGCTTCGACGTCACCCAGGGCGAAGATCCGCCGCGGCGGCTGGCCGACGCGCTCGCCGCGAGCGGCGCACGCAGCATCTGGTTCTACGGCGGCGACGATGCCACGCGACGCGCGGTCGCGGCGATGGAGCTCGTGCCGCGCCCGGTCGGCGGCGTCTTCGTACGGCGGATGGACGCCGCGCGCACCGCGCAGGTCGGCTTTCGCCCACCCTCGCAACGCGACCGGCTGACCCTGCCCGACCTGCAGCGCGACCACGCGCCGGCGTTCAAAGCGCCGCTGGTCGAGGTCGCCGAGGTCGCCGGCGAGAGCGTCGCCTTGGTGATGAGCGAGGTGCTCGACGCGCACTGGACCGAGCTGCGCATCGTCGTCTACCCGCCGCATCGCGGCCACGGACATGCGTCGGTCGTCGCCGCAGCGGCCGCCGATCGCATCGAGGCGACCGGGCGGCGCGTGTGCGCCGCGATCGAGACGATCGCCGGCCGCGACCGCGCCGCGCTCGAGAGTGCCGGCTTCCGCCTCGCCGACTACTACTTCATCGCCGCGCGCGCCGCGAAGCCGTAGGTTACCGTTTCGGTAACCGTGATCGTCGCCGTCAGCGCACCCAAATCGAAGGGAACCGGGCTGGAGTTGTTGAGGTACGGCGCGGGATCACCCGGGCAACCGCCGATTTCGTCGACACCGACGACGCCGCCGAGTGCGGCGCCGCTCGCCTCCGCGATCGCGGCCGCCTTGCGGTGGGCATCGAGCAGTGCGCGCCGTCGCGACGAGCCCTCGACCGCCTCGCACCCGTCGATCACCGGGGTGAACCCGACGCTGTCGAGCGCCGTGCCGGGGTGGTTCTTCACGAACGTCACGACGAGCGCGCCGAGCTGCGCGATCTTCGCCGGTGCAAGATCGGTCGAGACGAGTCCCCGGACGCTGGTCGGCGCGTTCTGGTAGATGCGCGGCTGGTCGGGGCCGACGGTCACGTCGGTGACGCCGGCGCTTTGCAGCGTTGCGCGGACGTCGCTTTCGCTGGCTGAGCCGCGGACCTGCGCCGTGAACCAGACCTTCTGCACGTGCACGACGGTCGACCCGCGGCCCGTCACCGTGATGCCCGACACCGCGCGGGCAGGTCCGAACCCCTGCGCGCGGGCGGCGCTCGGGAGGAGCGCGACCAGCGCGCAGAGGGTTACCATCGTCTTCGTCATGCTCGGTTCGTCGGTACGGCGAGCCGAGAGGTTCGACGCGCTACTTGAAGGGGCGAACGGGCGGCGAGACCGCCTCGCGCGGGATCGTGCGCAGCAGTTTGGGCTCGAAGCCGCTGCCGGCCGGTTGGAGCTTGGCCACGAACATCGGCTGCAGCAGCGCGTGATCCGCTGCCCGCACTTGCTCCGCGCCCTTGGGACCGGTGAACGACCAGCCTTCGAGCGCCGC
>JBEKAU010000497.1:0-2705 GCA_050015755.1 Vulcanimicrobiaceae bacterium
CCGAGCGCACCCGCGACCAGGGCGCGTTCGAGCGCGGCAGCCAACCGCTGCGGGAGCCGGCCCGGTGCCTGGTCCCAGCCGGCCAGGGCGCTGAAGTCCATATTGGACCATGGTTTTGGGCCAATTCCATCTTCCCTGGCTCTACCGCGCCGTGCCCGGGGCGCGGCACGATGGACGTCGGAGGTAGGAGCATGATCGAGACGAGGGACGATCCGCGAGCGAGGGCACCAGTATCCGTTCTCAGGTGACGTCAGCGACCGTTCGCGAACGCACCGAGGCGCTGTTGCGCGCGCTCGGGATGACGACGGTGTTCGGCAACCCGGGCTCGACCGAGCTGCGCTTCCTGCGCGAGTGGCCGGACGACTTCCGGTACATCACCGCGCTGCACGAAGGCTGCGCGGTCGCGATGGCCGACGCGTACGCGCAGCTCACCGGCCGCGCCGCGCTGGTCAGCCTGCACTCCGCCGGCGGCCTGGGCAACGCGATGGGCACGCTTTACACCGCCGCGCGCAACCACGCGCCGCTGGTCGTCATCGCGGGTCAGCAGACGCGCGCGATGTTGCCCGGCGACCCGTTCCTCTACGCGAAGGACGCGGCGACGTTTCCGCAACCGTATGTGAAGTGGAGCGTCGAGCCGGCGCTGGCGGCCGACGTGCCGCGCGCGATCGCCCGCGCGCACGCGATCGCCTCGACCCGGCCCTACGGCCCGACGTTCGTCTCGATTCCCGAAGACGACTGGGACGCGGAAGCGGCCCCGTTCACCGCACGGCGCGTCGTCGACGACCAGGTCGGCAGCCTCGCCGCGCTCGACGAAGTCGCCGCGGCGCTGGTGAGCGCGCGCCGACCGGCGCTGGTCGTCGGCGCCGGCGTCGACCGCGACGGCGCGGTCGAGGGGGTCAATTCACACGCCGAACGCCTGGCCGCGCCGGTGTGGGCGAGCGCCCTGGCCAGCCGCTGCAGTTTTCCCGAGGATCATCCGCTGTTCGCCGGGGCGTTGGCTCGTACACGCGCGAAGGTGCGTGAGGCGCTCGCTCCCCACGACGTCGTGCTGGTGCTCGGCGCACCGGTGTTCAACTTTCACGTCCACACCGAAGGCGCGTATCTCGAACCCGGCACGACGCTCTACCAACTGACCGACGATCCCGACGAGTCGGCGTCGGCGGCAATCGGGACCAGCGTGCTGACGACGTTGCGCCCGGCCGTCGCGCGGCTGCTCGAAGAGGTTCCGCCTACGAATCGTGCGCTGCCACCGCCGCGTCCGCGCCCGGTCGTCCCGGACGGCACCGGCATCTCCGTCGCCGCGTTGCTCGACGTGCTGGCGAGCACGATGCCCAAGGACACCATCGTCAGCGAAGAGGCGCCATCGACGCACACCACGCTGCACGACGCGCTCCCGCTGCAACCGGGGCGGTTCTTCACCTCCGGCAGCGGCAGCCTCGGCTACGGCTTACCGGCCGCCGTCGGCGCGGCACTCGCGGTGCCGGGCCGGCGCGTGCTCGCACTGATCGGCGACGGCTCCTCGCACTACGGCATCCAGGGTCTGTGGAACGCCGCGCAACTGCATCTGCCGATCACCTTCGTCATCGTGAACAACGGGGGCTACGGGGCGATGCGCTCGTTCTCCGAGCTGCTCGGCTTCGAGCGCACGCCCAGCATGGCCATCGACGGGATCGACTACCTCGCGCTCGCGCGCGGCTACGGCGTCCCCGGCGTGCGGGTCGATGCGCGCGCCAACCTCCACGACGTGCTCGCCGAGGCGCTGCGCTCCGACGGGCCGGTCCTGGTCGACGTGATCGTCGAAGACACGGCCGCGAAGCTGTACTAGCCCACCCCGTTGGCGCTCGTAGGCTCGGCGAGAAACGGGAGAACGGCGGCGATCCTTTCGAGAGCCTGGACCTCCGTGATCTTGCGGTTGATCGAGCCGAGCACCTCACCGTATGCGAATTGCTGCGCAAAGGTGTAACAGATGTGCGCCGCTTTGACATCGCCGACGCGGCGGAAAAGATCGCCGCGAACGACATGGATGTTCGGTTCGGTCGGCGCGGCGACGACGGCCTCCTCGATGATTCGAAAGGCCTTGTCCATATCTCCGAGGTCGGCGAGGTACGAAGCGTAGGGGCGCGCGCAGTTGACGAAGCTGAGCGGGCTTTCGTCGCCACGAGCGATCGCGATCGAGCTCTCGAATGCGGCAAGGACGTCTTCGACGGGATCTTCCAGTTGCTGGTGCGCGACCGCCAGATTGCGCCACAGGAGGGCTTGGCACCTCGAAATCGGGAGGAGTTCGATCGCCAACGCCTTGATCGTCGGATAGTCGTCGTTGTGGAGCAAGACATTGAGCGTGCTCCCCAGGACATTTTGCGCGGAGGGATTCGCTCGCGAGAGCTCGAGCAGTTCTTGCTTCGCGCTCTGTCGCGACGCGTATTCTTCAGCGAGCAGGGCGAAGTACTCGGCCTTCGCCGAGATGCGTTCAGGGTCGACGTCGATCGCACGCGCGTACAGCTTCTTCGCGAGATCACGGTGCTGGAGCCGGGCGCGGGCAATGTCTCCGGCCATCTCGAGTTCTCGCGCTTCAGCGATCGGACTACGAAGCAGCTGCAAGAGATACGTTGTCGCTTCGTCGGGCGCCCGCGCCGCGGCGTCGACGGCTTGGTTCACGAGTACCCCAGGAACCGCCTCAGCGGTGTCGAGGCGAACCGACCAGTCCC
>JBEKAU010000498.1:0-2697 GCA_050015755.1 Vulcanimicrobiaceae bacterium
CCCGACGCGGGCGTGAGGGGGACGGCGAAGTTCAATCTCGTGCTCGTCGTCGCGCCCGCGAGAGAAGGCCTCACGGCCGATTTCCAGTTCGCCACCGAGCTGTTCGACGCCCCGATCATCGAACGCATTATCGCGCATTTCACAGCGCTGCTCGAGGCCGCGGTGCGCAGCCCGGCCACCAGGCTGTCGCGGCTGCCGTTGCTGACGCCCTCCGAGCGGCGGCAGGTGCTGGTGGACTGGAACGCGAACCCGGAGACTGACGCGTCCGACAGCGGCGTAGCCGAGCTCGTCGAGGCGCAGGCCGCGCGGACGCCGGACGCGCCGGCTCTCGTCCTCGGCGACGAGGTGTGGAGCTACGCGACGTTGAACCGGTGCGCGAATCGACTCGCGCGGCATCTGCGCACGCTGGGCGTGCGACCGGAAGCGCGCGTCGCGCTGTGCGCGCACCGGCGCCCGGAAATGGTGGCCGGCATGCTGGCCGTGCTCAAGGCCGGCGCCGCCTACGTGCCCATCGACCCGACGTATCCCGCCGAACGGCAGGCGTTCATTCTCGAGGACTCGGCAGCGTCGGTCGTGATGGGTCACCAAGCCCTGCTCGCCGCCCTTCCTGTCGGCACCCGGCCGGTCGTCGACCTGGAGCAGCCGTGTCTCGAGGAAGACGGCGCGGAGCTTTGGACTGCGGCCGTGCCGGACTCGCTGGCGTACGTCATTTACACGTCCGGCTCGACGGGCCGGCCGAAAGGCGTCGAGAACACGCGGCGCGGCCTGATGAACCTGGTGCGCTGGCACCAGCGCGCCTTCGGCGTGACGCCCGGCGATCGCGCCACGCAGATCGCCGCCGTCGGTTTCGATGCGGCGGTCTGGGAACTCTGGCCGTACCTCACGGCCGGAGCCAGCGTGCACATGCCTTCCGACGCTGTCCGCATGGATCTCGAGGCGTTGCGTGACTGGCTGATCGGCGACCGCATCACGGTGAGCTTCCTCGCCACGCCGCTCGCGGAGGAGATGCTGGGGCTGCCGTGGCCGCAGAACACCACGCTGCGTTTCCTCCTCACCGGTGCCGACACGCTGCGCCGTTATCCGCCCGAGAACCTGCCGTTCGCGCTCGTCAACAACTACGGTCCCACCGAGTGCGCGGTGGTCGCGACGTCGGGAGTGGTGCGGCACGAGGCGAATTCCGTTCGGCTGCCGACGATCGGCCGCCCGATCGATGGTGTCCGCGCCTACGTGCTCGACGACCGCATGGAGCCCGTTCCGCCCGGCTGCGACGGTGAGCTGTATGTCGGCGGCGCGGGTGTCGCTCGAGGCTATCGAAACGCGCCTGCGCTGACGGCGTCGCGGTTTGTGCCGGATCCGTTCGGCGATGAAGCGGGCAGTCGGCTGTATCGGACGGGCGACCTGGTGCGATGGACGGATAGCGGCGAGCTGGAATTTCTGGGCCGCGCGGATGACCAGGTGAAAGTCCGCGGCTTCCGTATCGAGCTAGGCGAGATCGAGGCGCGCCTGGCGGAGCACCCGGGCCTCGCCGACGCCGTAGTCCTCGCCCGCGAGGATCAGGCGGGCGACAAGCGTCTGGTGGCCTATGTCACGGCGAAGGCAGGTTCTGTGGATGTGGAGGCGCTGCGCGCCCACTTGAGCGCGCTACTGCCGGAATACATGGTGCCGGCGGCGTATGTATTGCTGGCGAACTTGCCGCTGACCCCCAACGGCAAACTGGATCGGAAAGCGCTGCCAGCTCCGGATGCGGATGCGTATGTGGCGCGGGGATATGAAGCGCCGGTGGGCGAGGTGGAGACCATGTTGGCGCGGATCTGGGCAAAGGTTTTGAAACTTGAGCGTGTCGGCCGTAACGACAACTTCTTTGAAGTAGGGGGACACTCGCTGCTGGCGGTGACTGTAATCGAGCGGATGCGCGCGGCAGGGTTGCCGGTGGATGTGCGCGCCCTGTTCGCCGCGCCGACGCTGAAGGGGTTGGCGGAGGCAGCGGGGGGCGAGAGCCGGGCGGTGGTGGTGTCGCCCAATCTGATCCCCGCAGGGTCCACGGTGATCACGCCGGGCATGCTGCCGCTGGTCAGCCTGAGCCAGAGCGAGATCGAGCGGATCGTCGCCACGGTTCCGGGCGGGGCGGCGAATGTGCAGGACATCTACCCATTGGCGCCGTTGCAGGAAGGGATTCTATTTCACCACCTGCTGGCGCAAGAAGGCGATGCGTACCTGACGGCGACGCTACTGGCAGCTCCGAGCTGCGAACAACTGGAGCGCATCGTGGAGGTGCTGCAAGTGGTCATCGACCGGCACGACATCCTGCGGACGGCGGTGGTATGGGAAGGGCTGGCGGAGCCGGTGCAGGTGGTGTGGCGGCAGGCGCCGCTGAGGGTGGAGGAAGTGCGGCTGGACCCGGCGATGGGCGACATAGCGGAACAACTGCGGGGTCGCTACGACCCGCGGCATTATCGGCTGGACGTGAGCCAGGCGCCCCTGTGGCGTTTGATCATCGCCGAGGATGCCCCCCACAACCGCTGGCTGATGCTCCGGCTCACTCATCACCTAGTGGACGACAACACGTCCGTCCAGTTCGTGCTGGACGAGGTTCACACCATCCTGGTGGGCCGGGAGGCGGAACTGCCGGCACCGCGGCCGTTCCGGAACTTCGTGGCGCAAGCGCGGATGGGAGTGAGCCGCGAGGAGCACGAGGCG